>JAYTVF010000500.1:0-9854 GCA_043744155.1 Acidimicrobiia bacterium
CGTCGATACCTCGTGCTCGTTCCTGCCGGCCTCGTACTCCATGATCATCTCGTCCTGGCCGACACCGTCATGCTGCCCAAGAGCGATATCGCATCCCTCGGGCTCGCCGAGACGAGCACCGAGGCCGCCGATCTGACCGGGAAGGCATTGGGAAATGCCCTCGAGATCACACTGAAGGATTTCGAGACGGTGGTATTCGCTGCAACGCGGTCCGCTCCCGGTGGCACGGCTATCCATGCCAAGGGCCTCTTAGTCAGTCCCAGCCGCCCGGGCTCCGTGCTTGAGGAGGCCCGGCGGCGTGGGCTTAGCGTGCGTCTCTCACCCACCACACCGTTCCAGTGACCTCTGGCCGGATCGTCTTTTGCGACCGAACATGATAAGGGCCATTCCTGCCAGCATCGAAAGCATGGCGACTTCAAGAATCGGCCCCAGGCTTGAGCCGGTAGTCGGAAGGGCGTGTTTGGTTTCACTGAAATCGATTCTGGTGACATCGATACCGCTCATCACGATGGACTCGGTGTTCGTCGGGCGCACAGAGCCGTTGCTGTATTGGGTTGGCTGCACCTCGCGAAGCGTGTAGAGACCCGGCGGTACGCTCGCGAACCAATAGTTGCCGCTCGCGTCGGTGCGAGTGACGAGGTAGATCTCGGCGCCGCCCGCCGACACTCCGGTGAGCACGATTGTGGTGGATTCGATACCCGTCCCGCTGCCCTCGAGGTAAACCTTTCCACTGACTACAAGGCCGCGTTCGGTGAAGTCGTACCCGGTGCCGACTGCTCCCTCGCCGACGGTGACGTGCAACAGGTTCGTGTCCGACGTGCCTCCGAGCGAGCCTGGAATCGTGCGACCCTCGACATAGCCGACCGGTTGGACCTCCCGCACGGTGTAAGAACCCGGCATCAAGTTCGGGAACTGGTAGCGCCCGGCGCTGTCGGTAGTGGCAGTTCTGATGACGGATCCCGTTTCGTCGACCAGTTCGATAATCACCCCGGCGAGCGGCTTGCCGTCCCCGCTGGGTGAGCCATCGATATTGGTCGTCCAGAACACCGTTCCAGCGATTGACGCAGGTCGGATTTCGGAGAAGTCATGATTTATCGCGTCGACGCCGGGTGCGATGACGATGGCCGACTGAAGGTCATCGCCGAGGGTGCCGCCTCCGGTGCCGAGTGAATCCAGCCCGTCAAGCCAGCCGGCTGGTTGCGACTCGCTGACGGCATAGGTACCCGGAACAAGATGACTGAAGGTGTAGCTGCCATCGGCGCCGGTCACCACCGTCATCGTGACGAGACGGCCCAAGACATCAACTCCTCGTAGGGTTAATGTCACCCCAGCCACCGCGGCGCCCGTTGCGTGGTCAACGACATGGCCGCTGATGGAGGCCGGTTCTAGTTCGCCGAAGTTGTAGTCGACAGCTGCTGTTCCACCGGTCAAGATGAGGACGCTTACTGCGTCATTTGAAAGAGTTCCACCAGCGGAACCAATGGTGTCGATCCCGTCATTCCAGCCTGACGGTTGCGACTCGCTGAGGGCGTAGGTACCGGGAAGCAGGTTGGCGAAGGTGTAGCGCCCATCAGTATCGGTGAAGGTGATTCGTGAAACCGGGTGACCCATGGCGTCGGTGCCCGTCAGCGTGATGAGCACTCCGGCGATCCCCGGTTCCGAAGCCGTGACGATGCCGTCAGCGGATCGGTCATTCCACACCAGACCAGACACTGACGCCGGCCGGAATTCGGTGAAATCGTGGTGAATCGCCGCGGTGCCTGATCCGAGCACGATGCCGGACTGCACATCGTTACCCAGCGTGCCGCCCCCGGTGCCAAGTGCATCGGGTCCATCAAGCCAACCCGAGGGGTGGGATTCGGTGACTGTGTAGGTACCCGGTAGAAGGTTCGAAAACGCATAGCCACCCGAGGCAAGCGTGTATGTGGTCATCGAAACCGCTGTGCCGTACATGTCCACCCCGGTCAGGGTTACCAGCACCGACTCGATGCCGGCCTCCCCGAGGGCTTGCACGCCGTTGCCGTCATCGTCGGACCACACAACGCCCGATATCGAGGCCGGCCGGAATTCGGTGAAGTTGTTGTTGATGGAATCGACGCCCGCACCCAAGGTGACCATCGAGATCACGTCGTTTCCAAGCGTGCCGCCGGCGGAGCCGACCGCGTCGTTCCCATCGATCCAACCGCTGGGCTGTGTCTCGGTGATGGCATAGACCCCCGGCCGCAAGTTCGCGAATACGTAGCTTCCGTCGGCCTGGGTGAGCGTCGTCAACGACACGGCGTTCCCGAGGTCATCGATGCCGGTGAGGGTGATAGAGACGAGCGCGATGGCGGACTCGCCGCTGGTTTTGGTACCGCTGTTGTCGAGGTCGCTCCACACCATGCCCGCGATCGAGGACAGTTTGATGAGTCCTGCATCAACGTCGAGATTGCTCTGCCCCGACGTCAGCGTGATCGGCACGGTTTGGCTCGTTGCGGGCACGGCATCTGAATCCAATGTTGCGGCCCCAGGCCCCGAACCTGCGCCCGGCTTGGAGATGGCATATCCGGCCGGCGCAGAGAAGCGGACCGAGTAGGTACCGGGTATGAGGTTGGCGAACAAATACTCACCGTTCGAACCGGTGAACATCGATCCGGCCGGATTGCCGTCCGAGTCGATCAGCGTGACAAAAACGTTCGATGCCACCGGCTCAGATCCGTTCTGGGTGCCGTCAGCGTCGGCGTCGAGCCAGACGTAGTTGCCGATCGACACCGGCGCATACAAGCCAGCGTCGATGTCGGTGAGATTCTGGCCGCCTGTCACCGCCAACACTCCGGACAGTCCGGTCGCCGGGTCGGCATCGGAGTCGAGCGTTCGATCCAGACCGAGGCCGGGAGTTGCCAGCTTCAAGCCGGCGGGAGCGGTGAACTGCACCTGATAGGTGCCAGGTACCAGGGCGCCAAAGAGATATTCCCCGCCAAGTCCCGTGGTCGTGGTGCGCGTGACGGTGTTGCCGTAGATGTCTATGCCGCGAAGCGTGACGGTGACGTCTTGAACGCCGATTTCCCCGCTGGTCTGGCGACCATCGCCGTTGTCGTCGAGCCAGACTCGATCCCCAACAGAAGCCGCCGCGTAGGTTTGCAATTTGGCCTGATTCTCGACCGGGTCACTGACTTCGCTCGAGGTGACGACGGCGTGGTTGAGGTAGTCAACGGTGCCTGCGGGAGCGGCCGAGGTTGGCACAGACGCCGTCAACTGCATGTCGACAACACCTCCCACTGGGATTGTCGGAATCACCCAAACAATCCGCGTAGTTCCACCGGGACCGCCCGATAAGGGTTGCTCGGTAAAGGCAGCCGACCCGGTGGCCGAACCAGGAATGTACCTAAGGCCGGCGGGCAGGTAGTCAACCACGGTGACGTTCGTGATTGGCGCGAGCCCCGGATTGGTGACCCGGATCATCCAGGTCGCCGGGCCGCCCATCGCGATGGGCAGCGTTTGCAGGTCTGGGGTCTTTTCGATTTCGACGCCATACTGGCCGACCTGGGCGTGGGCGACCGTGCGGTCAAGATAGGCAGTCGCACCCTGTGGAGCGATCGTACCATCGGCCAAGGTGGAGGTCGCCTCAACCCGATTGCTGACATTCAGCGGGGCACCGACTGCGGGAGCGGACCAGTACACGTACGTGACGGATGTTCCCGCTGCGAGCGTGCCCGGGGTCCAGGTCAGCGTCATGTTTGCCGACACCGGAGCAGACCCGACGGTGGGGGCTGAAGGTGTTACCGGGATCGACGGGTCGAGCGCCCAACCCGGCGGAAGTGTGTCAGTCACGACAACGCCGGTGGCGTCAAGGTCACCAATGGACCGCACGGTGACACACCACCGAGCCGACATTCCCGGCGCGACGATCTGGGTGGAATCCGAGCAGGTCGGTCCACCGTTCTTGGACACCGAAATCCGCGGTCCGACGAGTTCGTTGTCCACAATCACCGACGTGACCGGATAGCCGCGGGCGGTGTTCATCGACGCAGGCAAGTTCGTGTACGGACCGACGAGTGCACTGTTGTTGGCGCTAGAGAGACCCTGGCTGGGATACAACGGGTTGACGACCGCGGAGATGAGGAGCACCACGCTGGCGGCCGGCGCGACCATTGGCACGAACCATTTCACCGTCGGTTCCGCGACCGTCCATCCCTTTACGGCCATGGTCGATCCGGCACCGATCGGTGATGCGTCAACGAGCGAGACGTTGGGCGTATCCACGACAGGAACGTCATACGCGGTGCCGGTACCGGAGTTCGTGACGGTCACCGAGTACGTCACAAGATCTGACGCATGCAGCTTGGTGCCAGCCGCGTACGGAGCCCCATTGACGGTGAGGAGCAGCTTGCTGAGCGTCAACTTTGGTTCGATGATCAGCGTCGATGCGCTCTGCTCTGGGGCGGTGAACTCCATAGTCGACGATGGCGGCGCTGACGGCGCTGGACCCGAAAGGGTGTCGATCTTATTTGACAGCCCGACGACCCGGTTCGTCGTGATATCGCCACCTACAACCGTGGCACCACCGGGTCGGGCATCGCGGATCCGCACCGTCATGGGCAGCGTCATGGTTCGCACACCCGGAGCGCCGTCGATATCACCAAACCACCAACCGGTCGTCGTGGTGCCATTGGCCTGCGCGACCGGAACGAATGAGGTCGGGCTCGTGAGGCCGAAACCCGTTGACGCGAGACAGGCGACGGTGGCGCCGTCGGCATCCCGGATCGCTGAGCAGGTCGGCGTTCCATACGAGACGAACTCCATTTCCGCGGGCAGCGTGTCCACATAGAAAAGGTCGGCCCAGTTGGCCCCAGACCCGAACGGGACCGACACGTTGTAGGTCACGGTCTGGCCGGGTGTGGCCTGCGTCGGCCCCGTCTTGATGACGGTCGGCGGAATGGACCCGTTGCGCACCGTGATGTCGGCAGTGTCTGCGCCGGAGATGCGGCCCATCTGGTTGTAACTCTTGAGCGTCGGCCACGACGGTCGAGACGCGCCATCGGTGGGATCTTGGAGCAAGAACTCCGATGTCGCAACGACATTGTTGGAGATGCTGAAGCCGTTCGGCGTTGTCGGCAGCGTTTGGATTGGCATGTGAACCGTGAACTGACGCATGCATCCGTCATAGAGCCCGAGAGAGCGGCGGGTCGCTCCGTTGGAGACCAAGAGCGGCAGTCCGGTGGCCGGGTCGTCATACAGGATTGGGTTGCACGCTCGGATACCGCCGGTGTTGCGGCTATCGGGTAGCCCAGTTTCCGTTGAGGGGTACGCCGTGTCGGGGAACGTCCATGTGATGACCGTCGGCCCACCGGGCGTGCGAGACACGATCGTTTCCTGCAAGGTGAGTTTGTCAACGATGGTCTGCCCGGTGAACGGATCCTGAGCGAAGCAACGAACATTGGTCACCGGGAAGGTGCCGCCACGGCACGACGGGTCGATTCGGTCGTCCGGGCCGTGCCCGTACAGGATTTCGGCTGCAGCCGAACCGGGAACATAGAGATGGGTCCCCGACATGGGGTCCCAGTCATTGATGGTGTCGGTGTAGGTGAAGCCGTTGACTCCTTCGTGTCCGAAGATCCGGTCCAGGTTGTAGAGGCCGGTGATGGTGAACTCGGTCTTGCCGCCAGCGGTGACCGAGCCGCCGTCAGGGGTCTTATTCATCATGAACACTGCGGGCAGGATCGTGTGGTGAATACCCGTTGCCGTGTGTGTCGTGCCTGCACCGTCTGTAGCCGCAACCGTCACCGAGTTGGTGCCAGTCACTTGCTGGGCGGGGGTGTAACCACCCGGGGCTGCGGCGTTGGCAACCGGGATGCAGTCGTTGAAGGCTTTATCGGTGGTGAAGGCGAAAACAAGCCGCATGTGGCGCGTGGTGACGGCCAGCGCGCTGGCCTCGACGCTGCGGGCAGGATCGGTAGGCGACGATGCCCAAACCGAGTGGTTCCATGGCGCCGATTGCTCGGCGGAACCCGCCTTGTTGAAGTTCCAGGCAAGGGTGTCACCAGAGGAAATGAGGTTGTTCTCAACGCCGCTCACCGTGCACGCCGCCGGTCCAGGTGTCGAGGTCAACAGGCCAGCATCGGCCAAGGGAGTGAAGGCGTAGGTGCCGTGCAGCGTGGCGACATCCCATGCGTAGTCGACGATTTTAGTGGAACCGGGTACGTACCTGTAGCCGTGTGGCAAGGCTTCGGTGATCGCCAAGGTGGACTGGGCGTCCCACTGGTTGGCGGCAATGTCGACGACGTACCAGGACTGCGGATAGTCGTTCGGTCCGGTTCCGACACCGTTCATCGCAATGGGGGTGTCGTCGGACAACGTCACCCCAGAGGTGCCGACGTAGATCGGCGACTTTCTCGTGGTCGAAAACACCGCCCACGAACTCTTCCACGACACGTACTCAGCTGATACCGGAAAGGTATTGGATGGGGTGAGAAGTGCCAGGCTCGGATCAGGCAGTAGCTCCTGCGTGTAGTCCCAGTCCGCCAGGTCACGCACCACGCGCTTTGCGGTCATGATGCGTGGAAGGTCTTGATAGAACGATGCCGTCCTTACCGATGCGGCCTGCACCGTTTTCGGGTTAGCCGGCGCGTACTGAATCGGGCTCATCGTTGCCGAGTTCAGCCCGTTCATGGCGAACAACTTGTCGGGGGTGTCGATCGGCTTTACCGCGCATCCGGCGACACACAGCGGGCTGGAGTTGACCGAGGTGTAGTCACGATCAATCGCCATGGCATCCACGTTGAAATCGAACGTGACCGTGGCGGTGTCACCGGGCGCAAAGGGGTCTGCGGCAGCAGAACCAAACGACATCGTGGTGCCATCCCATGCGGCCGTCTGGGCCAAGGATCCAACGGTCACGGGGACACCGATCAGGTTCCATCTCACTGCGCCGCCAGTTGTCTGGTTGACCAGGGTCTGGGCGTTGTTGTTCCAGAACCCATAGGTCGCCGGCGTGTCGGTCACGTTGATCCCATAGGCCGTCACGGTGCCGGTGTTGGTCACGGTAAGCGTGCAGCGCATGTTGGCGCCCCCGGTGATCGACGGTGCAATATTTGCGAATCCTGCCGTCCGGGTCACCGCTTCGTTGGACAGGGCGTAGCACTGCTTCCCCAGGGTCACCACGGGCGCCGACACGGCCAGGGTCACCGCCGAGGTGCCACGAAAAGTGTTTGTCGCCGTCCAAAAGGCGTACGCCGGGTTGACGATGTTCGCCGCCGTGATCGTTGGCGACTCGCGCAGGTTCGCCGTGTTCAACACCGAGTAGGCCGTCGGCGCCGGGGTGTTGGCGGCGGCGAGGTCTTTGAAGCGAACCGAGTAGGCCACCCGCACGATGCGGGCCCCGCCAGCGGCGTTCAAGATTCCGGTCGGCGCTGAATCAGAGGCCAGCATCCATGCAAGTTCACGGTTCGCGCCGCTCGTGCCCGACTGGTTGGCGAAGGGCGTCACCGTGATGTTCAACGGGTCACCGGCACCCGCTCCACAGCCGGAAACGCAGACGCCCGAGATCATCGTGATCGCACCGGGGGCGGTGTCGATGTTGGCCAGCGGCAGGTTGTCCTCGATGTAGAGCCCAGCGAACGATTTGGCGGCCGGGATGGTCACATTCAGTGTGAAGGTATGGGTCTCGCCGTAGCTGCCGTAGGTTGAATCAACCGACTTGCCGATGGTCGGCACCGCGGTAGAGGCCACCGTGACCGACCCGGTGTTGCAAAAACCGTAGTCCGACCCGCACGTACTTCCCGCGGTCGGCATCGAGGTGGACGACACCTTGAAGATGTTGCTCGCCATAGTGACGCCCGAAACCGGGAAGACGATTGAGGCCGACACGGTGGCGGGAACCGTGCCCGTGTGTTTGACGCCCGCAACGAAGGTTGTGAAACCGTCCCAGCGAATGCGGGTCGCCCCGTTTGACAGGGTTGTGATGGTCTCGGTCAGCGTGCCGGCGGGGTTGATCACCATTGATGCACCGCCGTTGGTGGAGGACGATCCGACGATGAAGGTCGTTGTCGGGTTGGCAAACGTGGCCGCGCCCGGTGTGTACACGAGGCCAGGCGGCAGGTCGTCCTGCGCCCACGGCGTGGTCAGGGTGTAGCCAGCGTCACCGGGTGTGGGGCCAGTCGAGGTGTAGGAGACCTGCCAGTTGATGACATCCCCAACGTGCTGCACCCCGATATCGCTCGGTTGGCCAACGTCGGGCCACTTCTTCACGACCGCGCTCGGCCCGCAGTATCCCCACGTGGATTTGTAGGTTGCGGTCATGCCAGAAGTAGTGCCACGACCAGCCGAACCTGATGCATCGCGACCAACAATCTGTGTGGTGCCGCACGCCTTCACCGGTACAGAAGAGGTTGATCGTTGGGTGAAGGTGAACAACAGCGCCTTGAAATACCCGTCGGTGAGGCCGAGCGCCTTGAGCGCGACCGAGGTTGCATCAAGATCGATGGTCAGGGTTGTGGTGCCGTCCGGATTCACAACGACCGAGGTTGGAGTGACCGGCGCGCTGGCCGGCGACGTGACCGCGACTGACTCGACAGTGCGGTCGGCCGCACCCGACACCCGAAGGGTACCCGGCACGAATTCGGTGCCATTGTTGATCGAAATGGTGATCACATTGTGGTACGACGATCCGGCGGTTGTGGTCGTGTCGGCCGGGATGTAACCGTTGTTGCTGGGGTTAATGGCCGACGGCGAGGTGGGGGTCAAGACGCGAGCCAGCCGGTCGGACTGGTTCGGATACGCGGTGTTGTCGTACTTCGCTGAGATTTGGGTCGTCGAGCCGAACGAGGGGAGCACGACCACGCCACCCGAGGTCGGACCAATCACCGTGGAGAGCGCAGGGGTGTAAACATCAATGTCGAGATTGAAGAAACCTTCGCCGTGATACTCAACACCGGCGTGCGCCGCGTCGGTCCAATAGCTCAAGGCTTTGACCGCGTTCGACACCCGCTGCGAATCCAACGGGTTGGATGAGGCAGACGGCAGTAGATCCTTCGAAGCCGGCATCTTGGCCGTGTAGACAAAGGTTTTCGTTTCGCCGGGTGCCATCGTCGGGATCACCAGCTCCCAACCGGTTCCCGCCGTGCCGCATGGCGAGGTGATCGTCGGTGCGGTCGAAAAGATCACAGCGTTCGGCTTCAGTGTGGCGGTAATACCGGCGCTGGCCGACACCGGTGTTGGGACGGTAACCACGCCACAGGCAAGGTTGTCGCCGACCACAGAGTCATAGGCCGTGTCGGTTCCGGTGTTGGTCAGCGTGACGGTGTAGGTAACCGTCTGGCCGGGGTCGGCTTGCACCGAAGAAGCGGCCTTGGTGACCGACACATGAGGTGTGTAGATCTTGACGTTGGCCTGTGTCTGGGCGCCGCGGTTGGTGAACATGGGAGCCGTGCCCGACGGACCTGGGTTGTTGACCAGATTTGGATAGGTCGGAGCGGTGAAGCTATTGGCCGAGCGCCAATATGGTCGGGCGGTGTTGATCAGCGGATCGGCGTTGGCAATACCGGCCTGCACCTGGGTGCCTGCCACGACACCGCTGGGTGATGTGGCGTCGCCACCAAAGGTATTGGCGATAGTGCCCCGGTAGACGAGGGTCCACACGGTATCTTTCGCCGGGGTCGCCGGAGCGCCAACGAGGGCGCGATCACCGAAGAACCAGCCGATCCGAGTAATGCCGGATGGCTGCACGACCTGGGTCAAGGTGGCGGCCCCCGAGGCGCAGTAGGCCGGCACGATCGAGGCACACGTCGCGGACACGTACCCCGAGAAGGTGATGCCGTTCGGGATCTCATCGATGGTCGTGTAGTCGAACGCGGCAACGGACTGCTCACGAATCCGCG
>JAYTVF010000501.1:0-9828 GCA_043744155.1 Acidimicrobiia bacterium
CGCCATACTCGGCGGGCGAACTGAAGGTCATCCACGGATTCCAACCATTGAGCGAGACCCCGTCTTTCTGAATGTCCAGGCCCGGGTAGTTGCCGTCGCTCCCCATACCCATCGGGGCGCGCCCGCTACCGACATCGGTGCGCTGGTCACGTGCAACGGCATAGGTGGTGTAGGGGCTGCTGCTGGCGAACAGCCGAGTGGTGTTGTAGAGACCCCAGCCGTTGGTTCCGTCGAAGTGAACCGTCGGGTTCCAGTTGACGAGGTTCGCCGAGGTTGCGTCGTAGAACGTCGGGCGCTGTACGACCGTGGGCTGCGACACGTCGAAGGCGTTCGGGGTCGAATCCTGCCAGGTGTCTACGGTGCCGCCGTTCGCGGCGGTGATGCCGCTGTCGGCGCGGTACCAGGCCTTCAGGTTCACGATGACGCCGCCGGGGCCCGTGAGTGGGGCGGCGAAGGTGAAGTACTGGCCGTTGGTCAGGTTGACGTCGGCGTACTTGTACATGGAACCGTCATCGGTAAGGGCAACCATGGTGTCGGTGCCGTCGAAGGTGGCATCGTTGGACACGACCACGTGCGTGCCCTTGTGGGTACGAGGCAGCGCAATGCGAACGGAGCCGACGGTGCCGGACTCCTGCGCCCTCCATGCCCTGTTCATGCGGGAGTCGGCCGCGGCGGAGCCGGTGAAGGCGGTGCCGAACTTGTCGGTCGCGCCGTTGTCACCCCAGATGAGGTAGCTCTTGTCGGCGCCAAAGGTGCCGCTGTTGGCAGCGTTGGTAGCCGAGATGCCACCGAGACCGACGGTGATCTGGAAGTCCTTGTTGACGGCCATCGACTGCTTCTGGAGAAGCGCTTCGTTGTCGTCACGGCCGATACCAGCGATGTTGTTCTTGTAGGTCGAGTTGGCCGAGGCGTCCCAGATGATCGTGGCGTCGGTAGCCAGGTAGTTCATGTTCTGACCGTTAGAGCCAACCGCACCGTTACCCTGACCGAGCGTCACGCCGTACTTGATGGCCAGGTAGGAGTTGATGCGCTGGATGTCAGCGTCACTCAGGTTCGATTGGTACGCAATGACTTCGGGAATGCGGCCGAGCCAGCTTTCCGCTGGCACCGCTCCGGACCAATCGGTACCCACCGCAAGGCTCGCGAACTGGTACGGCTGGTAGGCCATCCCGTTGTGCAGGAAGCTGTTGTTGTTGCCCGAACCGTCCTTGGGTGTGTTCTTCCAACCGTCAACCCACTGGCCGAGTGCGTCGGTGGTGGCCGAGTTGGCCGAGTTCAGACCGATGATCTGCGGCTGGACGTTCTGGGTCTTGGACGAGGTGGTGTAGCCAGTTCCGGTGTAGTAACCGTTCGAGCCGTACTGCGGGCCGAACTTGGTGGACTTGTCGACATAGTTCGGGGAGCCGTACATGCCGATGGACCAGTTGTTGTAGCCGGCGGTGTTTACTGCGCCGCCTGCGTACTTGTACATGCCGAACATGTCCCAACGGTCCTGCGAGGTGAACGCCTGACGGAAGCCCATGTCGGCCGCTTCGTCCACCGCGGTGAGGAACCAGGTGTACGGCGCGCTGGACGACATGACCGGCGTTTTGTTGATCAGGTAATCGTCCGAACCGTCATAGGATACCGACGGGTTGAAGTTGACGAGCTTCGACGCGGCGGTCGAGTTGTACGTCGGCTGCGAGGCCACCGCTGCCTGCGCCAGGTCGTAGTTGTAGAGGCTGGAGTCATCCCAAGAGGCCACCTTGCCGCCATTGGCGGCGGTGATGCCAGCGTCGGCCTTCAGCCATGTGGCGAGGCCGGTCACGATGCCACCGGGGCCGGTGGCCTTGGCGGCAAAGGTGAAGTACTGGCCGTCGGTCAGATTGATGTCGGCGTACTTCCAGGTGGTGCCGTCGTCGGTCAGGGTGATGGCGGTGTCGGTGGCGTCGATGGTGGCATCCGAGGACAGGATGATCGACTTTGCGCCATTGGTACGCGGCAATGCGACCCGCACCGAACCCACGGTACCGGTCTCCTGAACCTTCCACGTCTTGAGCATCTTGTAGTCAAGCCCGGCGAAACCGGCGAGCGAGGTGTCATAGCGAGACGACGCACCGTTGCTCGAAATTGCTTCGAAGGTCTTGTCGGCGGCGAACACACTGGGGTTCGCGGCGTTGGTAGCGGCAACCGTTGTCAGGCCGATCGTAGGCTGCACGGTGGCGTTGACCGAGGCGGACTGCTTCTGATTCAACCCGGCAGCATCGTCACGGCCGATGACCGCGATGTCCTTGTTGAAGCCAGTGTTGTTCACTGCGGTCCAGGCCTTGACCGTGCCGTCGGAGGCGAGGTAATCGGTGGCGGTCCGCTGGTCGATGGTGATGCCGTACTTGATGGCCAAGTAGCTGTTCACCCGCGCCTGCTCGGTGGCGGACAGCTTCTTGCTGTAAACGATCACCTCGGGAACTGCGCCGACCCAGGCGGCATCGCCGGACGAACCGACGAACAAGCCATTGCCGATCTCGTACTGACCGTAGGCGTCGAGGGTCGTCGACTCGCTGAAGCCGTCGACGTTGCTCACGACGTTGTCGGAGGTGTTCCAGGTTGGGTTGGTCCCGTTGTTGGCCGACGACATCCCGAAGATCTGCGGCTGCTGATTCGTGCCACCAGTATTCCCGTCGAACAGGACGGCGCTCCCGCCCGTCCATTCCGCCGGCGAGCTACCGCTCATCCACGGATTCCAACCATTCGGCGAGTACAAGTCCTTCTGCTGGTCGAAAGCCGGGTAGTTGCCGTCCACGCCGACACCAGCGACGCCACGGTATGTGCCGATATCGGTGCGTTCGTCACGGCCAACAGTGATCGCTGTCCAGGCGCTCGTGTTGCCGTACATGCGGGTGTAGCTGTGGAGGCCGACGCCGTTGGAGCCGTTGTACTCAACGGTCGGGTTGCCATTGACCAGCTTGGTCGTCGTGCGATAGGTCGGCCGTTCGCCACCAGTGCCGGCGACGAAGTAGGTCCCCGTGGCGGAGTTCCAGGTCGGTACCGGGTTCCCTTCGGCCACGGCGATACCGGTATCGGCCTTGAGCCATACGGTGACGCCGGCCACACCACCAGGTCCGGTTACCGCCGCTGCCGCCCCCACCGGCGTTGCGGTGACCGTCAGTCCGACGACGCCGAGACCGGCGGCGAGCACTGCTCGCACCGGCCGCAAGGCCCTTCTGAACATCCCCGCCGATGCTACTGAAGAGTTCCTTCTCGACATTTCATCCTCCTCAAGCGCGGGCCAGGAGCAGCCCGCAGACCAAGAGAAGATCGGGTACGAGTTAAGTCACTTGAAGGTAAACTGCAACAATTGAGAAAGAACTGTGACCAGACCTTGCGGTTCACCGCACAACGACTTGAGAATCCACCCGAACCACGCCGATTGGCTCAAGAACCGGCAACAGCACACCTCACCCGCAGGCAGACCACAGGCTGCGAGCCGTGCGTGTCTCGCCCCCGCCAGACACGGACCCAGAACGAAGCGGGCCTACAGCGTGTTGGTGATAGCTCCGGTTTCGGCGCCCTGCACCAACTTGGCGTATTTGCCCAGTACACCAGTGGTGTAGCGCGGCGCCTGGGGCACCCAACCTTGCTTGCGTCGGGCCAGTTCTGCGTCGTCGACCATAAGGTTCAAGGCCTTCTGGTGCACGTCGATCAAGATGCGGTCGCCGTCGTTGACGAACGCTATGGGGCCGCCGTCGACGGCCTCGGGGGCAACGTGGCCGATACAGAAGCCCCAGGTTCCGCCGCTGAACCGGCCATCGGTTATGAGCGCGCAGTCATGACCGCGGCCGGCACCTTTCATCGCACCGGTGATTGCCAACATCTCACGCATACCGGGGCCGCCCTTGGGACCTTCGTAGCGAATGACCACGACCGTGCCGGGTTGGATTTCACCAGCCATGATGGCGTCCATTGCGCCGTCTTCACCATCGAACACGCGGGCCACGCCGTCGAAGTAGAGCTGGTCCTTGTCGAGGCCAGCCACCTTGACAACACTCCCCCTGGGAGCGAGCGAGCCGGTGAGAATGTTCAGGCCACCCTCCTCATGCAGCGGCTGATCGATTGGATGCACCACGACGCCATCGGCGCCCGGAGGATTGATCTCGGCCAGGTTCTCGGCGATTGACTTTCCGGTCACGGTCATGCAGTCGCCATGCAGCAGACCAGCGTCGAGCAGGATCTTCATCACCACCGGCACCCCACCGATGCGGTCGAGGTCGGTCATGTGGAACTTGCCGCCGGGCTTCATGTCGGCAATGTGGGGCACCTTGTCGGCAATGCGATTGAAGTCTTCAAGATCAAGCGCGACGCCGGCCTCATTGGCGATGGCGAGCAGGTGTAGCACGGCGTTGGTAGAGCCGCCGAGCGCGTTGGTGACGGCAATGGCGTTCTCGAAGGCCCGCTTGGTCATGATGTCTCGCGGCGTGATACCGAGCTTCAACAGATTGACCACGGCCGCGCCAGCCCGACGGGCATCGTCATCGCGGCGGCGGTCAACACTGGGCGGGCTGGCCGATCCGGGCAACGACATGCCGATGGCCTCACCGACGGACGACATCGTGTTGGCCGTGAACATACCGCCGCACGCCCCTTCGCCGGGGCAGGCGTTGCGTTCGATCATGCCAAGTTCCGCCTCGGTCATAGTGCCCGCGCCCACGGCGCCGATAGCTTCGAACACACTGGTGATGTCGAGCACCTGGCCGTTGTAGTTCCCCGGTAACGTCGATCCGGCGTAGACAAACACCGCGGGCAGATTGAGTCGGGCGATGGCCATCAACATGCCAGGTTGACTTTTATCGCAGCCCGCTAGCGCCACCAGGCCGTCGAGGCGCTCGGCGAACATCACGGTTTCCACCGAATCGCAGATCACCTCCCGGCTGACGAGCGAGCCGCGCATGCCTTCGTGGCCCATCGAAATGCCATCGGAGACGCTGATGGTGCCGAATTCAAGTGGAAATCCACCGGCATCATGCACGCCCAGCTTGACCGCCTTGGCCAACCGTTGCAGGCTCAGGTTACACGGGGTGATCTCGTTCCAACTTGAGGCCACACCGATCTGTGATCGTTCCCAATCCCCGTCACCCATACCGACGGCGCGCAGCATGGCGCGAGCCGCGGCCTTCTTTACTCCGGTGGTGACGTCGTGCGAACGGGGCTTGATGGAGACCGGGGTATCAGGCATGACCGGAGAGGTTACCGCTCGACGCACAACGGCACTGCGGCCCTTCAATCAGCGGCCCAATAGCTGCTGAAACAGTCGTACTCTCATAGGCTATCGACATGACTTCTGGACCCCTCGCGCCCCTACGTCGGCCCGACGTGGCCATGATCTGGAGTGCGGGGGCCATCTCCGACATCGGTACGTGGGTGCAGTTGGTGATCGTCGGCAGCCTCATCGCCCGCACGACCGGAAGCGCACTGTTGACCGGATTATCGGCGATGGCGACGTTCACGCCGCAAGGCATCTTTGCTCCAATCGGTGGCATGTTGGCCGATCGATTTGACCGTCGCAGGCTGTTCGGCTTCGCGCTTGCTGGTCAGGCGGTCGCCACGACCATTTTGGCTGTGGTGCTCGCGCACCACATCACCAACGCCTTGACGTTGGCGTGCATTATCTTCTTTCAGAGCAGCTTTGGCGCGTTCGGTGGCCCATCGTTTCAAGCCATGGTTCCCGATCTGGTGCCGGCGGAAGAGTTGCAGGCCATGGTCGGGCTCAGCATCGCATCGTGGAACGCGGGCCGTATCGTTGGCCCGATCCTGGCCACGGTGCTCGACCGAACGGTCGGGGCTCCGACCGCCATTGTGGCCAATGCCCTTACCTTCGCTGGGCTCTCGGTGGCAGTGGCATTTCTGAAGCGGCCATTCCCGCCCACCGGCCGGTACGCCGGTGAAGGTTTGGGCCAACAGCTACGTATTGGGGCCAGCGCGCTTTTTCACACCCAGGGGTGTTGGGTCGCGGTACAGATCACCGTGGTACTCAACGTGCTGATCGCCCCTTTCATCGGGCTGATGCCGATCTTTGCCCGCCGCATTCTGCATGGCGGCACCGGGCTAGCCGGTGCGCTCAGTTCGGCGCAAGGCCTCGGCGCGCTGGTTGGCGCGTTGGCACTGACGGGGCTCGTTCGTCACTACGGGCGATTCACGACCCTTCTCATCGGGCTCAGCATGCTCTTCGTCGGATACTTCATATACGCCAGCGCACCCAGAGCCGGCGTCGCCGTCGCCATCTTGCCTATCATGGGATTCGGTGCTGCGGTCTTCTTCGCCAGCGTGATGGCCCTGGTGCAACGAGACGCGCCGCCCGATCAGCGCGGTCGCGTGATGTCGCTGATGCAATCAACGACGGGCACCAGCTATGGCCTCGCCATTTTGATCTTCGGCCAACTCGGCGATGCTGTCGGGCTGCGGCAAGCGCTCATGCTGGCGGCGATACTCGGCATCGTGGTGACGCTGGCTGCACTCGTGCGCTACCCGCACTGGCGCGGCATTGTCGACATCCAGCGCGCATCAGAACCCGACCTCTCCACCTGGCGCCTCATGCCCGAGTTCTGAGTTGCCGGGCGCTTGACGACTTCTTAGTGCGCACAAACTGAGGGGACCCGTAGGCTTTGGTACCTCTTCGACGCAAGGAGCATCCGATGGGACGAACCCTGAAAGTGCGCGTAAAGTTGCCGTCGATCGCAGCGGCTTCTTGCTTGCTTGTCGTCACGTCGTGTGGCGCGTCGAAGACCACGGCCGGCACGACTGCGGCCGCCCGGTCAGCGACCTCGGGAACGACTTCGGCATCCGAGACGCCGCCGACTGCGAGCCCAGCTACGACCGCTGCGTCGACCTCGGCGCCAACCAAGGCTGGCTCGGCGGCCGCGGGCAGTACGACCGGCTTCAAAGACTGAGCCGTCGAATCGCGGCCCCATTCCGGGGCGAAGGCACGACAACGACAACAAGTGTGGTTGACTTCTTGTCCCCCGTATGACCCGCGCTCTTCGTCTCCGCCCCTGGCAACGCGCGGCCCTGGACAAGTTTCGGGCTTCGGAGATGTCCGATTTCCTCGCCGTGGCCACGCCAGGCGCCGGAAAGACGACGTTCGCGCTGGCGGCCGCTCGTTGGGTTATCACCCAGCAACGGTGCCGGGTCATCGTGGTGGCACCAACCGCGCACCTCAAGACCCAATGGGCATTGGCCGCCGAACGCTTTGGCATCCATCTCGAATCCGAGTGGGCGGCATCCTCGGGCCGTTTGCCCAGCGATGTGCACGGCGTCGTCACTACCTATCAGCAAGTTGCCACCTCGGCAGAGGCGCTTCGAGGTCTCGCCGCCGGTGGCTTCGTCATCTTCGATGAGATCCACCACGCCGGTGATGACAAGGCCTGGGGAACCTCGATTCAGACGGCATTCGAGGGAGCAGGTCGGCGACTGTCCATCTCAGGCACCCCGTTCCGCAGCGACACGGCCGCCATCCCATTCATCAACTATCAGCTTGATGAGGCAACCCCCGACTACGAGTACGGATATGGTGAAGCGCTGTGCGATGGCGCGGTTGTTCGACCGGTCTACTTTCCGCGTATCGATGGACATATGGAGTGGACTGCGCCCGACGGTACGGTGAACGCCGCCTCGTTCCAAGACGCCCTTGATCGTCAGCGGGGCTCAGAGCGGTTACGTACGGCGTTGAGCGTCGAGGGTGAATGGCTGCCGGTCGTGCTCGGCGAGGCGCACAAGAGGCTAACCAAGATTCGGCTCGATCATCCCGAGGCGGGTGGCCTCGTGATCGCCACCGACCAGGAACACGCCAAAGCCATCGCGGGCATGCTGCGTAGCCGCATCGGCGCTATGGCCGAGATCGTCACCTCTGATGACCCGACGGCCTCGCAGCGCATCAGTCGCTTCGCCGAGGGCACAACCCCCTGGCTGGTGGCGGTGCGCATGGTGTCTGAGGGCGTAGACATTCCCCGTCTCAGAGTCGGGGTTTATGCCACCACTACCTCGACGGAGCTGTTCTTTCGCCAGGCCGTTGGTCGTCTCGTGCGGTGGACGCCGGGCCGACGCAGTCAGAAGGCGTACTTTTACATCCCCGACGACCCTCGGTTGCGCACCCACGCGTTCCAGATCGCTGACCAACGTCGGCATTCACTGCGTCGCAAGGAGGCCGACGCCGACGACCTCACCGAACTGCAGCAGGAACAAGCCGAGAGCGAGTTCGATACCGTGCCGGGTGACGCCGAGCAGATGTCGCTCTTTTCCATCATTTCAGCCGTTGCAACAGAGGTCGTTGTCCACAGCGTCGACTTCGATGACGAGCCCGACCCGCGGGATCCCGACACGGCCTTCCTCGACGATCCCGACTTCCTCATCGACCTCGACCCGGTGCCACTGCCGGGAGGGGGATCGTTGGCCGGAACCAGCGCAAGCCGTCGGGAGGAACGCGAGCGACTCCGCGAGGCAAACGCCGATCTCGCCCGCGCCCTCGTGGACCGAACCGGCTGGACGCACGCCAAGGTGAATGGCGAACTGAACCGATTAGCCGGCGTTGAAAGGATCAGCCAAGCCACAATGGAGCAGCTTCAGCGTCGAGTGCGCTACGGCGAATCATGGCTTCGCCGCGCACCGCGTTAGACCTGCCTACTCCCAAACATAAAGGTCAACTTTAGGTTTACAGTTGTCGAGGTTTGCCGTCATCAGACGCCACCGCAACAGCCTCAGCACGTCATAGGGTTTCGGAATGAGACTGTGGCGCGTGGTGTGCTCCCTCGCCGTGCTCGGCTCGCTGGGTGTCGCTGCGACGGCATCGGCGAACGAAACCGGCGGAGATCCGCGGTGCGTCGGCGCAAGCCCGACAATGGCAGCGGCGTACAACGAAGCCTTCGGTCGCCCTCTGGGCAATTGGCAGGCCGGCGACGTGCCTCACAGCTATCCGTTGCCCGACGGAAGCATCCTATGGCTATTCAACGACTCTTTTTTGAATAGTAAAAACCCATCGGCAACCATAAATGGTGATTCGACCTTTGTCCGAAACGTGGCGGTCAAACAGATCGGGCGCTGCTTCGAGGTGGTCGCTGGCCCTACCCCGACCGCCAACGAACCAACGACGACCACGAGCAGCATCGACCCAATGCTTGCGACCACGCTGGCCAAACCGGTGAGCTTTCTCGCCACAGGCGAGCGGAAGGATCAGGCGTGGTGGTGGTTCCACGGTGGTGACGTTGATGGCGACTACCTACACATTTTCGCCACCGAGATGCGCCAGACCGGCGCCGCCAGTTGGGGCATCGCGTTCGAACCGGCATCGATTGCCATCGCGACCTATAACTGGCACACCCTTGAATTCGTTGATCTGCGGCCCGCTCCGAATGCTGGGGTTCATCCCGGTTTCGGCTTCTCCGTCGCCAATGACGAGAACTACACCTACCTGTTCGGCCAAGCGGACAACTTGCAATTCACCGCGGCCGATCGGCGCAACTATGTCGCCCGAGTACCACTCCATCAGGTCTACTCGACCCCGCGCTACTGGAACGGCGGCAGTTGGGTGGATGATGCCTCGCGGGCCGTGAGCATTTCCACCGAAGGCTCATGGGATCACCGCATGACAGTGATGCACCAGGACGACCGATGGATCGCCACCGCCAAAGAGGATGACTTCTTCGGCGATGAGTTCCTGATCCTGGAAGCACCCGAGGCTCAAGGCCCGTGGGTCATCACACAGCGCATCCCGGTCTCGCCGCTCACTTCGCCAGCCGACGGTGTTACCTACGATGGCCTGGCCCTGCCTCGAGTTGTCGACGGCCGCATCGTGGTCTCGTGGTC
>JAYTVF010000502.1:0-9819 GCA_043744155.1 Acidimicrobiia bacterium
AGCGAACCTCGCTGGCCCGTGGCCATCTCGGCCAGAAAGCGGTCGAGGTCACCCACCGCGGCGAGGACGGTCTGGGCCACCCCGACCACGGCACTCAAGCCCGGGGCCGGCGCCCGGGTGCGGCCGCGCCGGTCGAAAAGCGGCACACCCAAGCGTCGCTCGACTTCGGCCAGGCCTTGAGACAGAGCGGACTGGCTGACGCCGAGAGATTCGGCGGCCAGCGCCAGCGTAGGAGCCCCCGCCGCGGCGCGGACGTATATCAATTGATGCACGGTCAGATTTGGTAGAGACCTGTTCATAAGCAAGTCTTATACTAATACAGTTTGCGTCAATCAAGTGCAGGCATGACGCTGACGACATGACATCATTCCCCCCTGCCGCATCGGGCCGTCTAGGGATTCTCACCCCTGGCATGGGCGCCGTAGCTACCACGCTCTATGCCGGCGTCATGGCGGCCCGCCAGGGCCTCGCCGCCCCTATCGGCTCGCTGACTCAATTGGGCACCATGCCCGACCGCTTCGGCAATGAGCGCCTTTTGCGTGACCTGGTTCCGCTGGCCTCGCTCGATGACATCGTGTTTGGCGGATGGGATCCCATCTCGCCCAACGCTCTCGAAGCGGCGCAAACCGCGGGTGTGCTCACGCCGTCCGATCTCGCTCCGCTCTCGCGAGAGATGGAGGGCATCGTCGCTATGGATGCCGTCTTCGACCAACGGTGGGTGTCACGGCTCACCGTCAGCCGCGTAAAGTCGGCGCCCACCAAATACGAACTCGCCGCGCAAATCATTGACGACATCGAGCGATTTCGAAAGGAGCATCAGCTCGACCGCGTCGTGATGGTGTGGTGCGCTTCAACCGAGGCCTACCAAGAGCCAACCGCAGTCCACGACACGGTCGCCGCGTTCGAGGAGGGGCTAAAACTCAACGATCCCAACATTTCGCCCAGCCAACTGTACGCCTATGCCGCGCTGGTTTGCGGGGTGCCTTTCGCCAATGGTGCACCCAACCTGACGGTCGATCTGCCGTGCATGGTGGAATTGGCGTTGGAGCGCCAGGTGCCGATCTGCGGGAAAGATTTCAAGACCGGCCAGACCCTGATGAAGACCATCCTCGCCCCGGGCCTTCGGGTGCGACGGCTCGGGCTGCGCGGCTGGTACTCGACCAACATTTTGGGCAATCGCGATGGCGAGGTGCTCGACGCCCCGGAAAATTTCAAGACCAAGGAGGTTTCCAAGCTCGGCGTGCTCGACTCGATCTTGCGGCCCGACCTCAACCCAGAGTTGTACGGCAACATCGACCATGTCGTGCGGATCAATTACTACCCGCCCGCGGGCGACAACAAGGAGGGGTGGGACAACATCGACATCTTCGGGTGGATGGGCTACCCGATGCAGATCAAGGTGAATTTCCTGTGCCGCGACTCGATCCTGGCGGCACCACTCGCCCTCGATCTGGCCCTGTTCCTCGACCTGGCCCAGCGTGCTGGCGCCAGTGGGCTTCAGGACTGGCTGAGCTTTTACTTCAAGGCGCCCCAGACCGGAGATGACGGCGAGATGCACGACAACGACATCTTCGTCCAGCACCAGAAATTGCTCGACACGCTGGCAGGTTGGTCAGACCCGCACCGCGTTCCAGACCTTTAGGGCGTCCACGGTCTCAGCCACGTCGTGCACCCGCACCATCGTCGCCCCACGCTGCACGGCCACCAGCGCCATCACCACACTCGCCACCATTCGCTCCCCCACTGGGCGACCGGTGATGGCCCCAAGTGTGGCTTTCTGCGAAAAGCCCACAGCAATCGGGAACCCGTTCGTCACCAACGAGCCCAGTGATCGCATCAGGATCAGGTTGTGCGCTGCGGTCTTGCCGAAGCCGAAACCCGGATCGAGCACGATCCGCTCTGGCCCGATGCCAGCCGCGATCGCAGCGGCGGCACGACCGAGCAAGAAGGCCGCGACCTCGGCCGTCACGTCGTCATAGTGCGGCGCTGCTTGCATCGTGCGCGGGGTGCCTTTCATATGCATGAGGCACACCGCCACACCGGTTGTGGCACATACTTCGAGCGCCCCTGAAGCCTGCAGGGCCTCCACATCGTTTACCATTACGGCCCCCGCCGCGATCGCAGAACGCATCACGTCGGGCTTGCGGGTGTCGATCGACACCGACGATCCGGCCCCAGCCAATGCCGCGACCACTGGGATCACGCGATCGAGTTCTTCTTGTAGCGGAACCTCCGGTGCTCCCGGTCTCGTCGACTCGCCGCCGACGTCAACGATGTCCGCCCCGTCCGCGATCAGGGTGAACCCGTGGGCGATTGCCTGCTCGGTGCTGGCATAGCGCCCCCCGTCGGCGAAGGAATCGGGTGTCACGTTCACGATGCCCATCACCAAAGGCCTGGCTAAATTGTCGAATCGGGGAATGCGCACGATCGAGCTACGCACGAACCGTTCCGAAGAAGGCCCGGATGTCTCCAACCAGGGCAACGGGCTGCTCCATTGCCGCGAAATGGCCGCCCGCCGACATTTTGGTCCAACGGGTGACATTGAATTTCGCCTTGGCCCAGGCGAGGGGCGGGCGATAGATCTCCTTCGGGAACACTGCAACCCCGACCGGCACCTCGACACGCTCGCGCAACCGCGAACTCGTCCGACCCAAGGTCTCGTAGTACATCCGAGTCGACGAATTGATGGTGTTCGTCACCCAGTAGATCATGATGTTCGTCAGCAGTTCATCCTTGGAGAGCACTGAGAACACATCCCCGTCACAGTCGGTCCATGTCTGGAATTTCTCCAAAATCCAGCCCGCTAGGCCAACGGGAGAATCGGTCAATCCGTAGGAAAGTGTCTGCGGCTTGGTCTGCTGGATGGCTTGATAGCCGGCCTCATTCCGCTTGAATTCATCCATCGAACGAGCGCCTTCTACCTCGTCGGGCTCGACGTCGCCCATCGGATCAGCAGGGTTCGCTGGACCGACAGCGATCATGTTGAGGTGAATGCCGACCAAATGCGCTGCGTCGAGCACGCCCATATGAGCAGTGGCGATGGCCCCCCAATCACCACCCTGAGCCCCGTAGCGGTCGTACCCAAGGCGAGCCATGAGCGCGGCGTTGGTCTGGGCCACCTTTCCGATGTCGAATCCGGTTTGGGTCGTCGGACCAGAAAATCCGTATCCCGGTATTGATGGCGCGACCACATGGAACGCATCCTCAGCTCGACCGCCGAACGAGGTGGGATCCGTCAATGGCCCGAGCACCTTGGCGAACTCGGCAATCGACCCCGGCCAACCGTGGGTGATGCACAGCGGCAACGCATCGGCGTGTCGAGATCGAGCATGGATGAAATGCACATGTGTATCGTCGATTGTCGTCTCGAACTGCGGCCAGGAGTTTAAGCTGGCCTCGGCTGCGCGCCAGTCGTAGCCGTCGAGCCAGTAGGCACACAGGTTCTGCAGCGTGGCCAGGTCGGTTCCGTATTCCCACGTGGTGCCCGGCAGTTGGTCGGGCCAACGGGTACGGGCCAACCGATGCTTCAGGTCGGCCAGCACATCGTCGGGAACCGCGATCTGGAAAGGAATGATGGCATCGCTCACGGGACGAATGGTAGGCCCTCGACCGCTAACGTTTCGCCCGTGCGGTCAGGGCGTTCATCGACCAGAATTTCGCCGTGACGACCGACCCGATGTTTCCGGCCAACCGCTTCATCCAGGCGCCGGGCCGACCAGCAACGGCAGGACTTAGGAATGGGCGATACGGGCGACCGAGTCGACGAGACGATTCACGTCGTCTTGGGTGATGTAACGCACGATACCGGCGCGCACGACGCCGCCCGAGGCCATCAAACCGAGCTGATCGACCACCTCGACGGCATAACTGTGACCAGCCCAGGTGGCGATGTGATCGGCCGCCAGATGCGCCGCCACGACGTCAGAAGTATGGCCATCCACGGTGAAGGCCATTGTCGGCACTCGGCCCAAGGTTGTGGCCGGGCCCCACACGCGTACACCTGCGATGCCATGCATGCCGTCGAGCATCGACCCGAAGAGCGCCAACTCCTCCGCCGCAACTCGATCCATACCCTCTTCGAGCAGGAATCGGGCGGCCCCCTCGACCGCGGCAATGCCCTCGAAACTGGGCGTACCGGTTTCAAAACGGCGCGGGCCGGCATCCTCGGCTGGCCGCACCTTGGCGATCGGAAGCCCATCGAGCAAAGACGGCTCGCACCACAGCACGCCGGCGTGAGGGCCGTACCATTTGTACGGCGAGGTGACGAGTGCATCACAGCCGAGAGCGGCGACGTCGATACGACGATGGGGTGCCAGGGCGACCGCATCAACGAACACGCGAGCGCCGACATCGTGGGCGGCGGCGATGATAGGGCCAAGATCGGGCGCGGTTCCGAGGAGATTCGAGGCGCCGGGCACCGTCACCCACTTCGTGCGTTCGTCGATCAGCGCGATGACATCGGCCGGGTCGAGCACACCGCTCGACGGATCGAACCCGGCCAACACATGCTCGGCTCCAGATCGCTCGCACGCAATGCGCCATGGCGAAACGTTGGCGTCGTGATCGAGGCGGGTGCCTACCACCCGGTCCCCCGGTCGCAACATCTGTTCTACCGCTCGACTGAAGGCCATGGTCATGGTGGTCATGTTCGCCCCGAAGCTGATACCGGCCCCATCCGCGCCGAGCAATTGCCCGACGGTGGCGCGAGCCCGATCAAGCAGCGCGTCGCAGGCGTCGGCCTGCGGAAACGAACCGTGGGTGTTGGCGTTTCGACCGCTTTGTGCCCAGTCGACCATGGCCTGGATCGACAGATCGACCATTTGCGTCCCCGCCGGACCGTCGAACCGGGCCCAATCATCGCACAGACCAGGGAAACGAGAGTGTAAGGATCGATCGGGCACAGGATGATTGTTGCACGGCGCAATAGGCTGCCGTTATGACAACTGCATCTGACGCAGATCAGGTTCCCATGGCGTTGCGAGTCGAAGCGCTCGAATCGCTGCTGGTCGAAAAGGGCTACGTCGACCCAGAAGCGCTCGACAAGATCATCGAAACCTACGAGCACGATGTCGGTCCGCAGTTGGGCGCAACGGTCGTCGCCAAGGCCTGGGTCGACCCCGAATACCGCGTGCGTCTACTGGCCGACGCCACTGCAGCGGCGGCCGAGATCGGTGCGCAAGGCAGACAGGGAGAGCATCTGGTGGCTCTCGAAGCCACCGACAGCGAGCATCACATGGTCGTTTGTACGCTGTGCTCGTGCTATCCGTGGACCGTGCTGGGGCTGCCGCCGACGTGGTACAAGTTGCCCGCCTACCGGGCCAAGGCAGTACGAGATCCACGGGGTGTGTTGGCCGACTTCGGCGTCACGTTGCCAGACACCACTGCCATCAAAGTGTGGGATTCAAGCGCGGAAATCAGGTACCTGGTGATCCCGGTGCGGCCGGCGGGCACCGATGGTTGGACCGAACAGGAACTGGCGCGTCTCGTCACACGTGACTCGATGATCGGTACCGGATTGGCGACGCAGCCATGAACGGGGTGCACGATCTCGGCGGCATGCACGGCTTTGGGCCCGTACTGCCCGACCCCGACGAACCAATCTTTCACGATCGCTGGGAAGCCCGAGTTCTGGCCTGCAACCTAGCCGCTGGTCGCATCGGCGGCTGGAACATCGACCGGTCTCGCCATACCCGCGAATCGCTCCCACCGGCGGTGTATCTCAACGCGTCGTACTACGAAATCTGGCTTCGTGCGCTGGAGCAACTCCTCGTCATCCACGGGCTGATCCGACAAGACGAACTCGATAGTGGCCGATCGATGTCGCCACCGATGCCCGGCAGGCATGCCCTGGCAGCAGCCGATGTGGCGGCCACCCTGCGCAAAGGAGGGCCGTGCGATCGCCCAATCGCCACGCCTGCCCGCTTTGCCCTCGGGCAGAAAGTGCGAGCGCGCAACATCAACCCGGCTGGTCATACTCGCCTTCCCCGATATGCGCGCGGGCACCTCGGTACCATCGAGCGCATTCACGGGGGCTTCGTGTTCCCCGACACCAACGCCGACCTCGCTGGCGAACAGCCGCAGTGGTGTTACACCGTTCGGTTCACCGGCCCGGAACTCTGGGGACGAGAGGCCGACCCGTTCGCCTCGGTGGGTGTCGATTGCTTCGAGTCGTACCTGGAGGAATCGACGATTGACCCAGGTTCGACCGCGTTCGGCCAACAGCGTTGACAGACGAGCCGTCGAGGTGAAATATTGAGGGCAGTGTCCATTCCCGGAATGCTCCTTCTTCTCTGCTAGGTGAGCGCCACATAGGTGCTCGCCTTCTACCTCCTGTGCCACTTGGCCAGGAGGTTCTTGATTTTTCCGGCCACTTTCACCATCCGGCCACTTTCACCATAAGGACAAGACATGCCCCCGCAGAACGTGAACCCAAAGAAGATGCCGTTCGAAAAGTACGTGCCGATGAAGCCGCTCGTGCTCACCGACCGCACCTGGGTGAACAAGACGCCCACCAAGGCCCCGCTCTGGTGTTCCGTCGACCTGCGCGACGGCAACCAGGCATTGATCGACCCGATGGACCCGGAACGCAAACGCCGTATGTTCGACACGGTCGTCAAGATGGGCTTCAAGGAGATCGAGGTCGGCTTTCCCTCTGCCAGCCAGCCCGACTACGACTTCGTTCGCCAGCTGATCGAGCAGGATCTGATCCCCGACGACGTCACCATCCAAGTGCTGGTGCAATGCCGTCAAGAACTGATCGAGCGCACCTATGAGTGCCTGCAAGGCGTGCCCCGGGCTATCGTGCATTTCTACAACTCGACCTCGGTCTTGCAGCGACGGGTGGTGTTCAACCAGGACAAGAGGGGCGTCGTCGAGATCGCCGTCAACGCCGCCAAATTGTGCAAAGAGTTGGAAGCCACACTTCCCGACAGCGACATCAGGTATGAATACTCTCCCGAGAGCTTCACGGGCACTGAGCCTGAGTACGCCATCGAGATCTGCGAAGCCGTGATGGACATCATCCAGCCAACACCCGCGAAGCCCTTGATTCTGAACCTGCCGGCCACGGTCGAGATGTATCAACCATGGGTGTACGGCGACGTGATCGAGTGGTTCGGACGCACGATCAAGAACCGCGACTGCGTGCAGATTTCGCTGCATCCCCACAACGACCGAGGCCAAGGCGTCGCGGCCGCTGAGGCGGGGATGCTGGCGGGCGCCGACCGCGTCGAAGGCACACTGTTCGGTAACGGCGAGCGCACCGGCAACCTCGACGTGGTGAACGTGGCGTTGAACCTGATGGCGCTGGGAGTAGACCCGGAACTTGACATTTCCGATATCGACGGTCTGCGTCGTGTGGCCGAATACTGTAACCGCCTGCCGGTACACCCTCGCCACGCGTACGCCGGTGATCTGGTCTACACCTCGTTTTCAGGCAGTCACCAAGATGCCATCAAGAAGGGATTCGACGCGCTCGGGAAGGATTACGCCGTGTGGGCAGTGCCGTATCTGCCGATTGATCCCAAGCATGTCGGTCGGTCGTACGAGGCCGTCATCCGGGTGAACAGCCAGTCAGGCAAGGGCGGCGTGGCGTTCGTGATGAAGACCGAGCACGGTTTTGAACTGCCCCGTCGTCTACAGATCGAATTCTCCAAAACGATTCAGCACATTACGGAGGATTCCGGCACCGAGATCAGCCCTGTCCGTATGTGGGATGCCTTCCAAGCCGAGTATCTGCCCGAAGCGCCCAAATATTTCCTGCATACCCATGAGCTCAACACTCGCGACGAGGTCACCACCATCACCGCTCAACTGTTGGTGAACAGCGAGCATCACACGGTGCAGGGCACTGGCAACGGCCCGATCGCAGCCTTCGTCGACGCGGTGAAGGATGGCTTGGGCATCAAGATCGATGTAGTCGATTACGCCGAGCACGCCACCGGTCACGGGGCCGACGCCACGGCCGTCGCATACGTGGAAACCATCAGCGAGGACGGTACGTCGCGGTGGGGGGTGGGCACGCATCACAACATCATCACCGCCTCGTTCCGGGCCATCTTGCGGGCTTTAGAACGACAAGAGAACCTTTCGTGACGCTTGTCACGAAGGTTCGCCGGAACCGGTAGGCTTGTCCGCTATGAGCGAACGGCCTAATACCTACACAGTTGAATCCGGCGACACCCTTTCGGGCATCGCCGCGCGTTTTTACGGTGACGAGAACCTTTACCAGTGGATTGCCGATGCCAACGGCATCGAGAACGCCAGCAACATCAACGTCGGACAAGAGATCACCCTGCCGGCGACGGCGGAAGAGATGGACGCGGCTGCCGCCGCCTTCGCAGCCGCTGCCGCACAGCAGCAGGCCGAAGCTGATGCCAAGGCATCGGCTGACGCAGCCGCTGCTCATGCCGCCGCGGCGGCGGCCGCTCAGGTTGAGGCCGACGCGGCTGCTGCCGCGCAAGCCCTGACTGCGAAAACTGCCGCCGATGCCGAGGCGACTGCTGCGGCCGAGGCCGAGGCCGCCGCTGAGGCTGCACGACAGGCAATAGCCTGGGATGCTGCCGCCCCCCAGCGCGCTGCTGACGCCCAGGCTGCCGAGGCCAAGCGGGCCGAGGACGAACTCGACGCCGAGCGTTACCGTCTAAAGATGGCCTTCGAAGAGCAGCACCTACAGGAGCGCATCGACGCTGCTGCTGCCGAGAAGGCTGCTGCCGACGCCGCAGCCGAGGCCGACTTCCAGGCCAAAATGCACGCAGCTGCCAACGTCGAGGCCCCCACGTACGACACGCCGGCCTGATTTCTGGGATGTGAGTGATCCGTCACTCACCGTTTGACGTAGCAATCTGACGGTCCGCTGAGCCCTGGCTCGGCGGGCCGTTATATTTGAACTATGAAAGTTACTGTCGACTTCGACGTTTGCGCATCGACCGGGGCATGCACGCAGGTGGCACCTGACATTTTCGAGGTACGCGCCGACGGCTACCTATACATCCTGCAAGACGAGCCCGGTCAAGAGTCTCGAGAAGCGGTGCAAACCGCAGCAGAGATTTGCCCGACCGGAGCCATTACCATCGAGGGATAGCGCTCGGGCTCGCAGCCGAAGCGTGCCTGACCGGCGAGTTTAGTTGGCCCGCAGAGCGCGTACGGAGGTGATGCCAGCCGCCCGACGAAGCTCGTCAAGCACCACGTCGCTGACCGCCCCGCCGGTCGACAACACCATTAGCGCGCCACCTGGCTCACCGGATCGACCCACGTCCATGTTGGCGATGTTGACCCCAGCATTGCCCAGGGTGGTGCCGACGACACCGATCATGCCCGGGCGATCGTCGTTATGCACCACTAGCATATGAGACGATGGCGGCAAGTCACAGCCGAATCCGTCGACGCCAACAACACGTTGGGCACCGCGTCCGCCTGACAACGCCCCGGAGATCGAGTGCGCGCCACCGCGAATGGTGATCATCGACGAGAAGTCGACGCTGTGTTCGCTTTTGATCTCACGAATCTCCACCCCCGACTCTTTGGCCAGTTGCGGGGCATTGACAAAGGTGACTTGATCATCGCTGAGGGGCGTGAACAAACCCTTTTGAGCGGCAAGGCTCAGAATGCGGGTGTCGTATCCGGCCAACTGACCCTCGACCACGATCTCAATCGTATCGGGCAACAAGTCGCAGCAGGTGGCGAACAGGTGGCCCAATCGTTCGGCCAGAGGCAGATACGGCTTCATAAGATCGTCGGCGGCGGCCGCATCGATGTTGACCGCGAACGGCACGAAATCGCCGTCAAGGGCCAAGATCACCATATCGGCGATAGTGTCGC
>JAYTVF010000503.1:0-9818 GCA_043744155.1 Acidimicrobiia bacterium
CGTCGGCTTCGGTCTCAGCTCACGGTTCTTCGTCACCTTGAATCTGGTATGCGACCTTCTCCTTGCGGGCTACGTCTACCTTTTGGTGCAGATCAAGAAGACGCAACAGACCAAGACCGTTCGGTACGACTGGTCCCGGGCGGCCTAATCCGCCGTGTGCGCGTGAGCGGTTGTCCGCTAGAGTGATGGTGCCCTCCCAGAGGGTCCCCTCGGGGGTGTAGCTCAGTTGGCAGAGCGCTTCGTTCGCAATGAAGAGGTCGTGGGTTCAATTCCCTTCACCTCCACCCGAGTACAACGTTGACGATAACAAGCCCCTTCGGGGGCTTGTTGTCATTGTGCGGCTCGGTCAAATCCTGATAAGTTGGAAAGCGGACGCGGGCGAAGCTTCTTCTGATGACTCGCGCTCGCACTCCCATACGACTCCTCCTGGCCGGGCTGCTCCTGGTCGCTGGTCTTGCCGCGCCTGCATCGGCTGACGCCATCGCCGACAAGAAGGCCGAGGCCGCTCGTCTCGCCAAGCGAATCGAAGACTTACGAGTTTGGGCAGAAAGCCTCACCGAGCAGTACAACAAGGCCAACTACGAGCTGCAGGTCCTCGATGGCCAACTGGCGCTCACTCAGGCCCAGGTGACGGCCAAGGACCGGGAAACCGCTACGTTGGCCAATCACGCCACCCAGGTGGCCGTACGGGCTTATCTCTACGGTGGTTCCTCCACCGGCCCGACGCGGGTGATCGATGACCTTACGGGTTCAGAGAGCACACCTCGCGAGGCGTATCTCTCGAGCATTCTTGGCGACCTCAACGACGTTTCCGATCAAGTGAAGGCCGTTCGCCAAGACTCTGCGGCCCGACAAAAGATGCTCGACACCCAACTGGCGCGTAAGGCGCAGTTGCTGAAGACCACCGAGACGAGGCGGGATCAGGCGGCCAAGGCCATCGCTCAATCGCAGGCCTTGCTGGCCACGGCCAAGGGTGACCTGGCTGATTTGGTGCGCGAGGAACAACAGCGTCGGGCCCGCGAAGCCGAAGCGGCGGCCAAAAAAGCCGCCGAGGAACGCATCGCCAAGGAACGAGCTGCCGCTGCGGCTGCCGCCCAAGCCACGGCTGAGGCAGCCTTAGCGGCCCGCCGTGCTGCGGCCGGAGCAGCAACGGCGCGTGCCGCCACTCCAACGGCAAAGAAGCCCATAGCGGCCGACTCCACTCTCTACAGCTATCCGGCGCCGTCGGCTGGCGCCGCCCAGGCCATTGCCGCGGCGAGAAGCCAAATCGGTATTCCCTACGGCTGGGCCACGGCCGAACCTGGGGTGAGTTTTGACTGCTCGGGCCTCACCATGTGGGCGTGGGCGCAGGCTGGCGTGTCAATGGGCCACTTCACCGGGGCCCAATATGCGCAGTTCCCGAAAGTTCCCTACGAGGCCATGCAACCAGGCGACCTGGTGTTCTTCGGTGGAGACCTGCACCACATGGGTCTTTATATCGGGGGCGGCATGATGATCGATGCGCCCCACACCGGGGCATGGGTGCGCTACGCCTCGATCTTGAGTCCGGAATTCGCCGGAGCGGTGCGCCCCGGCTGACCGAGTCATGACCATCGATGAAAGAAGCTGCGGTCGGTGAGTTGGCCCGCAGACCACCGACCCCAAACACCCAGGACAGCAGATCGGGTTGACTCGGTCCAGTGCAAGGCAGTCGGATCACTGATGCGTTTGACCGATTGCACGAGCCCCTCCGGCCCGGCCAGGTAGCCAGCCCACGCACCGGGAAAATCCTTGGTGCTTCCGACCTCGCTGAGTACCAGCGGACCGTGGCGACGCACCCGGTGGCGGTGGGTATGGCCACTGGTCACGACGGTGTGCGGGTTGGCCTCGGCCAAAGCGTCGAGAAAGGGCAGACCGTGACGGGCCGGGATGCCCGGTGGCCAGTACGTGACGGCATTGTGTTTCATGAATTGGTGGTGGGTGGCCAAAAGTACACCACCGGTGGCGGTGGCGGCGGCCCTGAGGACTTCATCGGATGCCGTCATAGCGCCAGCGCCCGTGCCGACGAGCATTGAGTTGGCGCCGACTATCCGCAGATTTGGCAGGTCAATGACGGCGAGATCAGCCGTGAGTTCAAGGCCGACGCGGCTCAGCGCACCTATCATCGACACGCCATGATGATTTCCGCCGTCATGGTTCCCGGATAACACCACCGAGCGCAGCCCGCTGCCAGAGATCGCCTCGGCAAATCGGTCATACGCCGAAGGTTCCGGTCGGTGGGCGATGTCTCCCTTCACGATCAAAACGTCCGGTTGCCAGGCGACAATCTCGGCGAGAGCGGCCCGGAAACAGATATCGGCATGATCGCGAGCCGGGACACTCGAACGAGGGAGCCACGCAAAGGATTCCTCGCCTAAATGGAGATCTGAGATGGTGGCGACCTTGGCCGTGACGTGTCCGGGGCTCGGCAATGTTCGTACGGTGGTGATCACCCGCCCATCGACGCTCACCTCGACTGAGCTATCGGGCTGTAGGCCGACAGCTTCCCACGAGCCGATTGCGGCGTCGCCCGAAAAGGTCGTTGATTGATGGCCGATTTCGATGATGGATGATCCGCGCTGACGCCGCCAGATGACCTGAACCGAAAATGGTGTGATGCCGAAGATCTCGATGGGGCCGATCACGCGAATATATGGGCGAGGCTCTCGGTGGCGCGCTGTCCTAACGCGACGTTTATGAGCTGACGATCAAGAATTTGCTGCAACGTCTTGGCCGACTGTGCGATGGGATGCTCGGCAAAGAACGCGGCGACATCGGCCTGTTCGGCCGGGGTGGTCAATGTTTTCACCGGATCGATCATGCGCACGATCGTATTGTTGGGAAACCGATCGTTCGCCTCATCCCAACGCTTGCGGATCTCTTGCCAGGCGAGGCCGCCGTGGTCGCGTTGGTTGATCAGCCGACCGAGGGTGAAGGGCGCGTTCTGCGTCTTGACGTCGTCGGAGAAACACAGATCGATGGTTCGCTGTATGAGCGCGGGCTCTGGTATCAGCGCAAGAGCATGAAGGTAGCGAAGCTTCTCCTGCGGATTGTTGGAACTGCGGTAGGTGGCGAGAATCTGCTCGTATTCCTGCTCGCCCCCTCGCGAGGCTACGACGACCAAGGCTGCGGCGGCGACCGTCGAGTCGACAGCCTTGGCATCAACCCGGCCTAGTTCGTGAAGGCGAGTGCATTCCGTCTGCGTCTCGGCATCGTCACCAAGCAAAGCCAACGATCGGATCAGCTGGCCTCGGAGTTCTCCGACCAGGTCGGCTTCGGTCGAACCGCGGTGCCAGCCGACACGGGTGAAGACGGGGGCCAGCAACCGGCGCACAAAGGCCCGGAAGTTCTCTCGCGCTGTGCCGTGCACGCACCGATCACACCAGGTCAGCCCTGCTAAAATGATCTGCCAGACCTGCACCTCGGTCTCGTTAGCGAATGCCTTGGCGAGGTCGCAGAAGTCCGCGGCGCGTAACTTTCCGGCCACCACCGACGACCATGCGTCGTCGACGATGCTGTAACGCTCGGGCGTCGACAGAGTCGCGAGATGATGGCGCGTCAAGGCCCGAAGGAGATCGGGAGCGTAGGCCACCCGCAAGAAGCCATGACTTCCTGCGTTCACGACGACGGTTGCGTCCGGAGCGCTCATCGGCACGCGAGTGGTGGCCTCGGTGAGCAAAACCACGGCGGTGTGCGAACCGGTGGATGTCATCTGTCGTATGTGGAGCGGCACGGACCACAGCGTGGGGTCATCGACGCCGTCGAAGCGGAAGCGCTGTTGGCGCAGTACCAGGTCATTCCCCTCGATCCATGCTTCGACGACGGGGTATCCCTCCTGCCAGATCCAGCTGTCCATGATGCGTCGAACCGGTTGGCCCGAGGTGAGCTCGATGGCATCCCAGAGGTCACTGGTTTCGGTATTTGCGTAGGCGTGGGTGTTGAGATAGTGCCCGATGCCCTTTCGGAACGCCTCCGCGCCCAGGTACTGCTCGAGCATTCTCAGGAGCGCACCCCCCTTCTCATAGGTGAGTACGTCGAACATTCCATCGGCGTCATCGGGGGAGACAACGGCAAATTCCACCGGACGAGTGGTCGACAGGCTGTCAACCTCAAACGCCGCGGTGCGATCAAGCGAGAAGCTCGTCCAACGCTGCCATTCCGGCCGAAACGCGTCGCACGCCGCCACTTCCATGAACGTGGCGAATGCTTCGTTCAGCCAGATGCCGTTCCACCAACGCATCGTCACCAGATCCCCAAACCACATATGGGCGATCTCGTGGGCGACGACATCTGCGACCAGCTGTTCTTCGGCCTGGGTCGCGGTCGTAGGGTCGACGAGCAACATATTCTCGCGGAAGGTGATGCAACCGAGGTTCTCCATTGCACCGGCCGCGAAGTCTGGTAGCGCGATCAGGTCGATCTTCTCCCCCGGATAATCGATGCCGTAATACTGCTCGAACCATCGCAGCGAGAACGCCCCGATTTCCTGCGCAAAAGAGGTGAGGTGACCCTTACCGGGCACATGCACGACGCGAAGCGGTGTGCCATTGACGTCGATTGGTTCGGTGGTCTCGAGCGGCCCGACCACGAAGGCCACCAAGTAGGTCGACATGATCATGGTGTCTGCGAACTCGACCGCCACCTTGCCCGGTCCAGCGGCTGTGCGGCCGATCTCGGCGCTGTTCGAGACGGTAACCAGGTCATCAGCCACCACCAGGGTGAGCGCGAACACTGCCTTGAAGTCCGGTTCGTCCCAGCAGGGGAACGCCCGTCGGCAATCGGTCGCCTGCATTTGCGTGGTGGCGATGGTGTGCGACGCGCCATCGGCGTCGATGAATGTCGAGCGGTAGAACCCGCGAAGCTTGTCGTTGAGGGTACCGCGGAACGACAGTTCGAGTACGGCGTGATCGACGGCAAATGGGCCCGACGTTGTCAGCGTGCACCGTTCGGTCGCTCCATCGAGTTCGATGCCGAGGGGGAGTGACGAGCCGTCACCACGCCGAAGGACGGCGTCGATGATGTCGAGTTCGAGAGCGTTCAACACGAGGGCTTCGACTGGCGCGGTGATGTCCAAAGAAATGGCCACGTGCCCGGCGAAGGATGCGCTGTTGAGATCGGGCTCAAGCCGAAGGTCATAGCGCGACGGCACCACGGTGCGAGGCAGTCGATAAGGGTTCTCAGTCACCTGGCTGAGCGTAGGGCATGGTAGTGGTACACGGTGAGCGGCTAACGTCGTCGCGTGAACAACGCGGCGAAGTATGACGTAGTGGGTATCGGAAATGCGCTGGTGGATGTCATTACCCACCACGACGACAGCTTTCTTGGCCAGGAGGATCTGGTGAAAGGATCGATGACGCTGATAGACACCGACCGCGCCGTCTCGCTGCACGCAGCCATGGGTTCGGGCATCTCGATGTCGGGAGGCTCCGCAGCCAACACCATGACTGGCGTGGCGAGCTTCGGCGCTCGAGCGTGTTATGTGGGCAAGGTTGCTGACGACGAACTCGGCGCCGAGTTCGGACATGACATGCGAGCAGTGCACGTCGACTTCCCCATCAAGGGATCGAACGAGGGCGTCCCCACCGGGCGCTGTTTGATCGTGGTCACCCCCGATGCGCAGCGGACCATGAACACCTACCTTGGGGTGTCGTCGCTTCTCGGCCCCGAAGACATCGACCCGCAGCTGATCGCTGACGGCAAAATCCTGTATATGGAGGGCTACCTTTGGGACAAGCCGCCGGCAAAGGAGGCGTACCGTAAGGCGGCCAAAGCTGCCCACACCGCGGGCCGACTGGTGTCGCTGACCCTGTCCGACAGTTTCTGTGTCGACCGGCATCGGGCCGGGTTTCGCTCGCTGGTCACCGATGATGTCGACGTGCTTTTCGGTAACCTCGATGAGCTACTCAGTTTGTACGAGACGACCAGCTTCGATGAAGCCGTGGAGTTGGTCCGGGCTGATTGTCAGCTTGCGGCGATTACCCTGGGCAAGGCGGGCTCGGTCATCATCAGTTCGGACGGGATTGTCACCGTTGGCGTGGAACCGGTTGAACGGGTGGTCGACACCACCGGCGCGGGCGATCTCTACGCAGCCGGCTTCTTGGTGGGCGTCACCGCGGGCCTGCCGTTGGCCGAATGTGGCCGGCTGGCGTCGGTGGCTGCAGCAGAAGTCATTGGTCATGTCGGCGCCCGCCCGGCGGTGTCGCTGGCCAAATTGTCGGGGCTCCAGCGGTGACATCAGCGGCGGCAGAGCGCGCTCGCCGTTGGATGGCCGCCGACCCCGACCCCGACACTCGGGCCGAGACAGCGGCGCTCGTGGCTGGTGATCCGACGGTGCTCGCGTCCCGGTTCACCGGTCGGTTGCAGTTCGGTACGGCTGGGTTGCGTGGGCAGCTTGGCGCTGGTCCGCAGCGGATGAACCGCCTGTTCGTACGTCAGGCGACCGCAGGCGTGGGCCGTTATCTGCTTGCTACCTACGCGGCTCAACCTTTCGTCGTCGTTGGTTACGACGCTCGCTTCAAGAGTGACGTCTTTGCCCATGACACCGTGCGGGTGCTCGCGGCGATGGGTGTGCGGGCTGGGCTTTTGCCGAGGCCCTTCCCGACCCCGGTGTTGGCCTACGCCGTTGGTACACTCAGCGCCTCGGCTGGCGTGATGGTGACTGCCAGTCACAATCCACCGCTCGACAACGGCTACAAGGTGTTCATGGCCGATGGATCCCAGATCGTGTCGCCCATCGACCGCCACATCGCCGAGCGGATCGACGATGTCGATCCGCTCGAGGTGGTTCTGGCTGCCATCGACCACCCGAACATCGTGTATCTCGACGATGAAGTAGTACACCGTTACGTCGCTATGGCGGCTCAGGCCAGGCTGCGGCCCGACCTGCCCGGTCGTCTGCGCGTTGCGTACACCCCGTTGCATGGCGTCGGGGGCGAGACGCTGTTGGCCGCCTTCGATGCGGCAGGATTTCCCGCTCCGCTGATGGTCGCTACCCAGGCTGAGCCAGACCCTGCCTTTCCGACCGTCTCGTTTCCGAACCCGGAGGAGCCGGGTACCCTTGACGCGCTGCTCGCCCTGGCCACCACCGTTGGTGCTGACGTGGCGTTGGCTAACGACCCGGACGCCGATCGTCTCGGCGTCGCCGTCCCCGAGCCACGCGGCGGTTGGCGCGTGCTGCGCGGCGACGAGATCGGCTGGCTGCTCGCTGACCACATCCTCACTCACACCGCGGGTGATGATCGGTTGGTGGTGACCACGCTCGTCTCGTCGTCGTTGTTGGGAAAGATGGCGGCCGCCGCGGGTGTGCACTATGCCGAGACGTTCACCGGGTTCAAGTGGATCGCCGCTGAACGACGGGCACATCCCGACCTCCGGTTCGTATTCGGCTACGAGCAAGCGCTCGGATATCTGGTCGCGGATCGCCCCGCCGACAAGGACGGCATCACGGCGGCCATCATGATGATCGAGATAGCCGAGTTGGCGGCGGCCGACGGGCAGACGCTTGTCGATCGGTTGTCGGCACTGGAGGCTCGATACGGGCGGCACCAAGTAACCGAGCGGGCCATCGCCCTTGAACCCGACGAGGGTGTCCGTCGCGTGGAGGCTTTGCGAGCGTCGCCACCCTCAAGGCTTGCAGGTATGCCGGTCACCGAGGTCGTCAAATTCCCCGAAGCGAACCTCATTCGAATGCGGTGTGGTCCCCACGTTCGGGTGCAAGCCAGACCAAGTGGTACCGAGCCGAAGGTGAAGCTGTACGCGGAAACGGTCGGCTGCGACCCTGAACCGTTCCTCGACGCGCTGGTTGCGCTGCTGACTGCACCCTGACAGCGCGGACAGAATCCGTTGACGCCAGCGCCGACAACGAACTGAGCCTACTCAGATGGAAAGCTCCCGGCGTCGCTCAGACGAAATAGCCGACGGCGTCGGCGATAACGTCGGTATTCGATCCGCTGTCCACTCGCACGCAGCCGTTGATACCGATGCGGGTAAGGGTGAGATTGGGAATGGTCTCACCGGCGGCGAAGTTGAGGTTTGACGTGCCCGGGTGGACCTGAGCACACGGGTACACGGTGAGATAACCCGCCTTTTCGGGGTTGGTCACCGTGAGGTTCACGAACACCGAGGTGGCCTCGGGTGGGATGGTCGGCTGCCCCAAAATTTTCAGTTCGATGGTGTCTTCGAAGCTGATGCGAGTCGTGCCGAGGCCTTGGCGGGTGTCCATGATCCGGCGTGGGGCGATCGGGTGAAATGCCCCCGGCGTGAACCAACCGGTGACATCGACAATGGCATCGAGCGTCTGATCGGACCGCAGGCAGACCGAGCCGTCGGCGGCGAGTTTGGTCACGGCGAGATTCGCAATCGTCTGGCCAGCACGGAAGTTGAGATTCGACGTGCCGCTGAAGCCCGAGTCGCACGGGTACACCGCCAGCCAACCAGCGTACTTCGGGCGGGTGGCCACGATGTTGAGCGCCGCCGCGGTGGCATTAGCCGGGACGCCACCTCGGCCTGCGACCTGTACCCTGCGCTCCGTGGCTACCGAGAGAGGAGCGGCAGGAAGTCGGGTGTCAAGTAGTCGTGACGGCGTCATACCGTTGAATCCTCCACCGACGGGAAACCAGGCCGTGACATCGATGATCACGTCGAGATCGGTGTCGGCGAACAGGCAGAGCTGACCATTGGGCCCGAGCTTGGTCAGTACCAGCGCAGGAATCGTCTGACCCTTGGCGAAGTTGACGTTCGACGTCTGGTCGGTGGACGCGGCATCGCATGGAACGACCCTCAGGTAACCGGCGTTCGCGGTGTTGGTGACCGTAAGGTTGGCTGCGACGCTGTCGGCTTCGGCCGGTACCGACTTTTGACCGGCGATAGTGACAGCCTGCTGCACCCGGGCCTTGAGACGCAGCGTCGGATCAACGCGCGTGTCGAGCATGCGAACCGGACGCAAAGGATTGACGTTGGGGTCGACGACCGTGAATTCGTGGCAACCGAGGAGCGCGCGTGTGCCGTCGGCCCCTGTTTCGAACGCGCAGATCCGGTGTGGTCCGGCGGCGACGGCGACCTCGGCCTGAAAGGTAGATCGTGAGCTGGCGGCCAGTAGATCGCGCCGTTTGGACGGGAGCGTCGCAACGGCGAGGTGGTCGACCTGCACCACGACCGAGGGCCCGGCCCCCGACGTAGGCGAGGTCTCGCCGGACACGCTGACTGCTTTTGGCCGGGGTTGATGGAGCGGGTCGAGCGTTCCCGAAGCGACCCGGGCGTAGGCTGCGGCCTTGATGCGAATGGTGGGGAGGTAGTTCCAGATGCGGCCAGGGCATTCGGTCTGACCGACGTCGCGATGACCGACGATGCGCGGGGTCGTGAGCGGCAGGGGGTGGGCGGGATGCCCCTGATCCTGCTCGGCGCCAATGGTGACCGACGACAAAGGGTCATAACCATCGAGAGCGAGCTTCCAGCCAGCTACCTTGGCGATGGCATCGATGACCTCGGCTGGTGGATCGACGTCAACGAAGTTCCCCATGATGCTGATACCCGTGGCCACCTGGTTCATTCCGAGGGCATGGGCGCCGACGACGGCCTGGTCGAGGCCGCCACCGCGCCCCTCCCAGATCCCGCCAAAGCGGTCGACCATCACGTTGTAGCCCAGGTCGTCGTAGTGGCGAACGTCCATGTCGTAGGCCTGCAGACCCCGCACAACCGCCGGCACTTCAGCTTGGGTGTAGTCATTGGCCTGGGCGGTGTGATGGATCACGACCATCTGCACTCCTTTGAGCGGGTTCCCCATACCCGGGTGGATCTTGAAT
>JAYTVF010000504.1:0-9779 GCA_043744155.1 Acidimicrobiia bacterium
GCCCACAAGGCAGCGCGCCGATCAAGACCGAAACACCCGAATGCCCCCGCAGTCGCGAGCGATTCCAAGTGAATCAGGCTGATACCTGGCACCCTGCGCACCAGGTCCTGTGGGCTGGCATAGGGTCGACCAGCAGCGATGGCCAGGGCGAGATCTTCACCGATCGTGCGTACCTCGCCGACGCCGAGGCGCACCGCTACCCCGTTGTGGCTCTCGGGGCAAGTCTCCAGTGTGCAGAGCGCATCGGACGCATTCAGATCGGGGGTGTTCACCACGACCCCATGGCGGCGGGCGTCTTGGGCCAGAGAATGAGACGAGTAGAACCCCATGGGTTGAGCGTTGATCAAGGCCGCACAAAAGGCCGCCGGCTCATACAGCTTCAGCCATGCGGACGAATACACCAGATAGGCAAACGACACCGAGTGTGATTCGGGGAAGCCGTAGTTGGCGAAGGCGGCCATCTTCATGAAAATCTCGTCGGCCACTACCTCGCTCACACCGCGCGCTTTCATGCCGGCGAAGAGCCGAACCTTCAAACGCTCCATCTTTTCCCGGCTGCGTTTGGATCCCATGGCTTGGCGCAGTTGATCAGCCTCAGACGGGGTGAACCCGGCTACGTCGATCGCCATCTGCATGAGTTGCTCTTGGAAAAGGGGTATACCGAGGGTTTTCCGAAGGGAGTTCTCGAGCAGCGGATGAAGGTAGGTGACCGGCTCGGTGCCGTTGCGGCGGCGGATGTAGGGATGTACTGACCCCCCTTGAATGGGCCCGGGGCGGATGAGTGCCACCTCGACAACCAGGTCATAGAACGTGCGGGGTTTCAGCCGGGGCAGGGTGGCCATCTGGGCCCGGCTCTCGATCTGGAACACGCCGATGGTGTCGGCGCGGCACATCATGTCGTAGACCGCGTCATCCTGCGCAATGGTGGCCAGATCGATTTCGATCCCCGTATATGAGGTGACGAGGTCGACCGCTCCGTGCAATGCCGACAACATGCCCAGGCCGAGCAGGTCGAACTTCACCAGACCGGTAGCAGCACAATCGTCCTTATCCCACTGCAAAATGCTGCGGTTCTCCATGCGGGCCCATTCCACCGGACACACCTCGATCACCGGCCGGTCGCAGATCACCATCCCGCCGGAATGGATGCCGAGGTGGCGGGGGAAATCCTCCACCTGCATGGCCAGATCGAGGACTTGGGCCGGAATGTCGTGGTCGGTCTGCTCGGCGGTTTTGGCTACTCGGCCCCAGCCGTCAACCTGCTTGGACCAGGCATCCTGCTGGCCTGGCGAGAAACCGAGGGCCTTGGCCATATCCCGCACCGCCGAGCGCGAACGGTAGGTGATGACGTTGGCGACCTGCGCGGTATGGTCCCGCCCGTAGCGGTTGAACACGTACTGAATGACCTCTTCTCGACGGCCGGATTCGATATCAAGGTCGATGTCGGGTGGGCCGTCTCGTTCAGGCGACAGGAAACGTTCGAACAGCAGGCCGAGCCTTACGGCGTCGGCTTTGGTGATCCCGAGCGCGTAGCAGACCGCTGAATTGGCAGCCGACCCGCGACCCTGGCAGTAGATGTTTTCTCGTCGACAGAACTCAACGATGTCCCACACCACCAGGAAGTAACCGGCGAATCCGAGCCCATCGATGATGTCGAGCTCCCGGTCGATCACCTGCCAGGCCCGCGCCGCCAGACCGAGGTCGACATGAGCAGGCGGGCGCAGCCCGTAGCGTCGCTGACCGCCGGTGGCCGTTATGCGGCGGAGGAAGGCCATCTCGCTCAGACCGTCCGGGCAGGGGTATGGGGGAAGGTTGGGGGCGACAAGGCGCAGGTCAAAGGCCATGGCCCGACCCAATTCGGCCGCCGTCTCGACCGCCCCAGGGTAACGGGCGAACCGTCGGGCCTGTTCGGCACCGCTGCGCAGATGGGCGCCGGCGAAGGCGGGCAGCCACGGATCCATCTCATCCAGGCTTCGTCGGGCCCGCACTGCAGCCAGCGCGGTGGCCAGCGGTCGTTGGGCTGGGGTGGCATAGTGGCCATTGACGGTGGCCACCACGGCAAGGTCATTCCGCGTCGCCAGTTCGGCCAAGGCATCGTTGCGGTGACTGTCGAGTGGGTCGCCGTGGTCCCACAGTTCTACCGCCACCCGATCCCGGCCGAAGAGTTCCATCAGATGGTGGAGTTCCCGCTCCGCCGCAGCCGGACCCTCGGCCACGAGCGCAGCCGGTACCGCACCCTTGCGGCACGCGGTGAGCACGTGCACGTATCCGGCAGCGATCTCAGCCAGTTGTTCAATGGTGAAGCGGGCGGCATTCTTGGAGCCAGCCATCTGGCCGCGACTTAGCGCGGTAGACAAGCGGGCATACCCCTGCGGCCCATCGGCTAGCAGAATCACATGGCGGCCCGACGGATCAGGCGACCCGGTACGAGAGTCGGGCCACACCGTGTTTGGCCGGGTTTGGCCGATGGTGATCTCGGTACCAAAGATGGTAGGGAGACCGACGGCCCGAGCCGCCTCGGCAAAGCGGACCACGCCGTAGAGCCCATCGTGGTCGGTGAGCGCGAGCGCCTCTAGGCCGAGACGAGCAGCTTCTTCGGCCAACTCCTCCGGGTGGGAGGCCCCGTCGAGAAAGCTGAAATTTGAGTGGCAGTGCAACTCTGCGTAGGCAACGGTGCCGACTCGCCGTTTGGTACCGTCGGGATCATAGGGTTGACGCTTGCGACTCCAGGCCGGGCTGTCGCCACCGGCGTTCCACGCGGGCGAACCCTGAACCCGCCCGTTGGAGAGCCGATTCTCCAGATCCTTCCAAGAGATATCCGGATTGTTGAATCCCACTCCACCATAGTCGAACGTTTGTTCTGTCCCGTCAACTCGTTAAGACTGGATATGGGCTTTCACAAGAAACGGTATGGCTTGAGGGGAACCTGACCCGCTTCATCTGCAACGTGAAAGAATGGGTCGGACGGCTCACTGTTTTGAACAGACAGGCATACAATTTGCAGACGAACCCACCTTTCGATGCGCCGTTGCGCCCGGTGTCTCCCAAGGAACATTCCGTTGCTCAGGCAAACGGGTCATCGGACCCTCAAGACTACGCAACACCTGCCGATAATCACATCGTCCTATGAACACGACAACCGCCTCCTCAGAATCCACGAGCCCGATTCGAGCGCTCATTGTGGACGACGCTCCCGAGCTCTGCCTGCTGCTGGAGCCTTTGCTCTCCCGCGAGGGCTTTGACGTCAAGATTGTCGGGGAAGGTGATGGCGCCGTTGAACTGGCCCGATCCTTCGAACCCGATGTCATCATCCTCGACCTGCTGCTCCCGGGCATCGATGGGTTGGAAGCCTGCCGACGCATTCGAGCCTTCAGCGACGCCTATGTGGTCATGGTTTCGGCCAAAGATACCGAGATCGACAAGGTGGTCGGCCTCTCCATCGGTGCCGACGACTACGTGACCAAGCCCTTCTCACCCAATGAGCTGGTGGCCCGCTTGCGAGCCATGCTGCGCCGCCCACGGCGAGCCGGCCGAGCCGTGGCCTACGGCGGTGAGGTCACCACCCGCACCTTTGGTCCGTTAACGGTCGACACAGCTACTCGTGAGGTACTGGCCAATGGTCAGATCGCCGATCTGACCCGCATCGAGTTCGACCTGCTGGCCACGCTGTGCAGCCGTCCTCGTCTGGTCTTTACCCGTACTCAATTGCTCGAGACGGTCTGGGGGCCGAACTGGTACGGCGACACGCACGTGGTCGACGTCCACATGTCGAACCTGCGTCGCAAGCTCAGCCTGACCGATCCGTCCACTCGCTTCATCCACACCGTTCGTGGTGTCGGATTCCGTCTCGCCGACGAAATCGCCACCAACTAGTTCACCCCTGCAAACGGGCGGCGTCCTGCAGGGGACGCCGCTCGTTTGTTTTTTGGGATCGTTACCGATCTCCGTTCGCGCCGGCGAGGAAGCACACGTGCCCCTCACGACCGGGGCACGGGCGATCGCGCCGACCGCCTCTAAGGTGTGAATCGCCCAGATCCTCATTCCATGTGGGCGGTCCGACACGGAGCATGGGAGCTAACTGAGAAAAGGCTCGGTGGAATGTTGCGCCAACCAGCCCCGCAGCGCCTCACTCGACGGTTCGATGGCCCGCTCGATGCATGCCAGATGCTCTGCGATGAACATGGCCGAGGGTTTTCCCTCTTCTAAAGCCCGCTCGAGGGCCAGGCAGGGATCGGCGATGGCGCGCACGCCTAACGTCGCGCTCGGCGATGCCAGCCCGTGGGCGGCCCGACACAAGAGCCCCCGATCGGCACCGGCGCCCCGCAATGCAGCCAACCGCGCGGGCAAGCCAGAGAAGTAGCTATCGATCACTCGACGCAGTACCGCGGTGTCACCGCCGAGGGCAACGTGTAATTGATCAAGGACTCGATGGTCAACAGCTGCAGACATCGCAGTTCATCGTAGGCCGATTGGATGGACCAATCACTCAACGAAACAACAACAAGATGAGCTGCAGGGAAATCCCTGAGAAATCGAGCGCTCAGCGCGCCCTCACCGTCACCCAAACCGGTGATCCACTCACCGCGTGTCGACATTCGCCCCGGTATCGCCTCCGGCCAGCAGGCGGGACGTGGGTGAATACCGTCTTGGCGACACCGATCAACATCCCGGGCGCGCATATCCATCTCACCAGCGGCTCACAGAGATGAGCGCCGTTCGGACGACTCGGCCGACTCACTCTGGAGCTCGGTCATCGACAGGTCAGTCGTAGGTGGCTTCTAGTCGCCATGCGCCTTGTTCGATGACGGCGAGGTGGGCGCTACCGTCATCGAGCAGCAGATGGAATCGGGCGCAGCGGCGATATCGCTGGGGATCCCACCAGTGTTCCTCCAGCGGCCACGGCCCACCCCATGCGACGACTCGAAACGGCGCACACCCGCCTTTGAGAACCGTCACTGGTGGGGCGCTGACGAAACCTCTGCCAGTCACCCGGACGGCATCGCCGACTTCGTCTTGCACCTGTATCGGCATCGGCTCCTTCCAGAGGGTGGCCGGTGAGGGCGGGGGCAAGACCCCGGGCCAAGGCCCACCAGGGAAAGATGAGGCGGCTGAGCCAGAGGCTGCAGGTATCCCTACATCACGATCGATCAGATCGGTAGAGGCGGCGGGTACCAAGGCAATGGTTTGGCTGGGATTTCGACCGCCCCGCCATTCGGGCACATGTACGGCTTCGGCACCCAGTTGGCCGACTAAGCGAGCTATTCCGCGTAAAGCTCGGTCGTCGGCGTTTGATTGCCCACCCCAAAATCCGATTTGTTGACCGGTGGCCGGGAAGACTTCGGTGGGGGCAATCCGTAACAGTGTGATGCCAGCGGTGGGGGCGTTTGTTCCCGACGCAGCCCATCCGTCGAGTTGCCAGCGCACACGCTCGGCCACGGTAACGGGCTGGAATGCCGGTTCATGTCGCCAGAGCCGTTCGTGCTGTTCACCGTGATCCGTTTGGGCAGTCACCAAGATCTGCGAACAGGCCAGCCCTCGGGCTCGAAGCCGTTCGAACATCTCGTCGGCCAGTTGCTTGGCCGCAAACGCCACTAGCCCGGTCGTAGGTACCGGTGTCTCAAAGGGGCATGACACCGACATATCGGGGGGAGGTCGCCGGGCCAGAGGCGGCCGCGCCTCGAGCCCGCTGGCCAACCGATGCACGACAAGACCGGCCGGACCGAAACGAGCTGCGAGATCCGATCGCGGCAGTGCCGCTATCTGCCCCAGCGTACGCACCCCGAACTGGGGAAAAAGACTGAGAATTCGGGCATCGATCCCGTCTTGATCTGCCAAAACCGACGTGGGAAACGCAGCCAAAAAGGCCGAACTCTGGCCCGGAGGAACCACTATGCCGCTCGACCTCGATCGAGGGACCGGCGGCAAGAGCGCCCGATCCGCGCTGGCGCGACCTGCGATGAAGGTGCCATTGGCAAGCCCAGCGGCGTGACTGGCGGCAAGCCCAGCAGCGAAGGAACCATCGGCGAGGCCGACCGAGGGTGATCCAGCGATCGACAGGTATTCGGGACCGAGGGCGCTGCGAACGTGGTCAACGACTCGATCGACGAGGGCGTCATCCCCGCCGTAGTAGCGGCTCGGGCCACGAGTGGCAAAGGTACAGTGCCCCGGGCTGCCCACTTCAAGCAGGGGTGTGGTCTGCTCTAAGGCTCGCAGCACGGGGTCGAACATGCGAGCATCACGTTCAGGGTCATGGGACAGCAACACCACGCCCGGGCAAAGCCGCTGGGCTTCGCGCCTTCGCAGGCCAGGCACCACGCCGTCGGCGCGGGCCGAGGGCGTGGCGGCCACCACCCGATTGGCATGCAGAACGGCAACGGCTTGGCCCGGCAAAGCTCCCGCAGCGACCACGGACCAGTCGGGCCAGTGGACGACGACGCAACGGGTGACTTTATCCCGAGCATCCACGGTCATGATGTTGCTCGCAGGGGGACCACCGCGTCCTCGACCAACGACAATCGCCCGTCGTTGTCGGGCAACCAAAGGGCGAGGCGTCGTACCCGGGCCGCAGCTCGACGACCCGTGGCCGATATCGACACTTGTCTGGCTCGCAGTCGGCCGTGGCCGTCATGAAGGCCGTGCCATTGCACCGAGGTAACCGTGAGTGATGTATCCACCTCCAACATGCCCGGATCCCCCGCGGCCAGAAGCACCGTGCCACGCTCACGGGCCCGGGCTTGTATCCGTCGGGCCTCGCTCCCCCGTAAAAAGGCCGGGCCAAGAATAATCGCATCGAAAGCATCCACCGCGGCGCCGAGGGCCGCCGCACCGTGAGCGGCATCGACATCGACTGACACCAGGCGAGCCAAGGGCAATCCGAGTTCGCTGGCGGTTAGCAACCCGAGTGACGGCACACCCAAGACCGCCACCCAGGCCCCGGCCGCCACCGGACCCGCCGCCAACGCCAACAGCAACGACCGGGCTGCTAACCCCGAACCGGCCACGACCGTTCCCCGTTGCAACCCACCCCACGGGAACAACGGGGCAAAGATCGGATGCGTCGGCAATACGTGATCACCAGCCAAAGTGACCGGCCGCGACAATTGCACCGCACGAGCCAATAGGGCGGCATCACCCCGTTGCACCGTCGGTTCTGCTAGAGCTACAACCACCGCCATGGCGACCAACCCTAGCGAACACATGTTCAGTTCACAAGGGTGCGGGCCCCGTCATCGCCGCAGCGAGGGGATCAGTGCGTGGCTTTCCACTTGGCGAGGGCGGCCTGCGAACGCTCCCACAACAGGGCCGGCACACGAGGGTCGAGCGCTGGACCACCGGCGACACCTGCCACGGCCGGGGCCGCCGCAGCCGCGGGTGCCTCTTCGGGCATCACCAGGGGCGGAGGCACGAAACCCTCGACGTAATAGGTGTACAGATCGTTGACGATGTCGCTCAAACCGGTGGGCTGATAGCCAGCCAGTAGCGTGACGGTGATGATGTTGGCGAACACATGCACCTGCGCTACTTTGCCGCTGTCGAACAATCGGCGAGCGAGAACGGCCGACGGTCGGTCACCGAAGGCGGAGTCATAAGACGTATACCGATCATGGCCTTGGCCAGTCAGGGTGCGGTTGGCTTCGAAGCGAACGACGCCCGGTGTGGCACTCGGCTTTTCGACAACGGAGACCGGCTGACCCATAGCCGCTTAGGCTAGTGCGCCCGCCTTTGCCGAGGCACGTCCGTGCTCGATCTCAAGCCGATAATCGGCCTGACCTGCGGGTATCTGACAACAGAGACCCAACCATCCTGTGACGAATGACTCCCGGAATGTCGGCAAACATTTCGCAACTTTCCGCGCTCGGTAAACGTCTCTAGTCCGTCCGACCTAACCTGGAGCACTATGTCATTGCCTGAAATCCCACTCGACCTCGCTCGTCAACTCAAGGACAACCTTGCCAGTGGCGATATTGCGAAGATCGAAACCTCCTACAAGAGCGGCGGCCTCGATTGGCTCAAGGGCCATCTGTCCGCCGCCGACTGGGTTGAGTTGCCCAAACGCATCATCGCTCGCGACGTCGCCTGGATCCGCCAACTGCTTGGTGGACTGAATCTTCCAGGCGTCGGCAAGCTCTTTGGTGGTAGCGCGTATGACGCAGCCACCGACGCCTCGTCGGCTGCTTCGGAGACGGTCAATATGGCTGCCACCGAGGGTTCCGGCATCGGCGGCAAGCTGGGCGGCGCAGCAGCAGTTGCCGCTGGCGGCTTCGGTGTGGTGGCCCTGGCCAAGACCCTGATGGACAAGATCGGTGGCAAGGACATCGACTTCAACTGGCTGTCCAGCGAGCACAAGGCGGGCAAGCTCGATTGGTTGAAGGCCCACCTCTCCCCCGCCGACTGGACCGAATTCCCCAAGCGCATCGCGTCTCGTGATGCCTCCTGGATCAAGTCGGTCTTCGGTCGCCTCGAGTTGCCCGGCGTCGGCAAGCTGTTTGCCGGCGGCGCTGCTGCCGTTGCCGCTGGCGGCGTTGCCGCTTCGGCCTTGGGCGATCGCGCCAAGGGTGCAGCCGCATCGGCCAAGGGTGTCGCTGGCGCCACCTCGTCGTCGGTTACCTCGACCGTCAAGAAGGTCGCCGTCCAAGACACCCGCCGCAAGGGTGGTATGGCGTGGTGGAAGTGGCTCTTGCCGCTTCTCATCCTGGCTGGCTTGTTGATCTGGGCTCTCACCAAGTGTGGGGGAAGCACCTCAAAGTCTTCCACTACCAGCGTCGCCGTGACCACGGTCGCCCCGGTTACTACCGCCGCGGCCACGACCGCTGCTCCCACCACGATAGCTGCCACCACCGCGGCCCCGACGACGGTGGCAGCTACCACCACGGCAGCGCCGACCACCACCGCTGCGGCCACCACAACCGCCGCCCCGACGACGACCGCGGCTCCGGCCACGACGGTCGCCTCGGCTGCGGGTGGCGACATGCTGAGCTTGCTCAGCGGCGGAAAGTACAGCACCTTCGCCAAGCTGCTCGGTGACGCCGGGCTGGCCGATTCCCTAAAGGGTGCCGGACCGTTCACGTTATTCGCCCCGACCGATGAGGCGTTTGCCAAGCTTCCGAAGGCCACCCTTGATGCGCTTGCCGCCAACAAGGACCTGCTCAAACAAGTGCTGAACAACCACATCGTGGCTGGCTCGTTGAGGGCTGCCGATCTGAAGGCCGGCGATCTGAAGACGCTGAATGGCACGACGTTCACCATCACGGTTAACGGCACCAAGATCACCGTAGGTGGCGCCAACGTGCTGTCTGCTGACGGTGCGGCCAAGAACGGTGTACTGCACAGCATTGATGCCGTGATCCTGCCCGCCGGCATTCCGCCGACGGCCGCCGCAGCCGTGACCACCACCGTTGCCGCTACCAAGTCGACCCTGGTCGGCACGCTCTAACTCACCTCACCCTTACTCGAAGGCCAGCCCGCGAAGCGCGGGCTGGCCTTCGGCGCGCCTGGCCAAGATCAGAACAGGGTGGGCTGTTCGGCGCGATAGAGGCGCTGGCCAGAATGCAACAGACCGTCCATGAAGACCCAGCTGCGGCGATGTTCCGAGCACGGGCCATAGGCCTGCAGCGCCGACTTCTGGACAGCGCACGGGTAACCCTTGTTGGTATCGAAGGCATACCACGGGAAGTGCTCGGACATGGCCCGCATCTCTCGGTCTCGGCTCACCTTGGCCAGGATGCTCGCCGCCGCCACCGACAGGCAGTAGGCGTCCGCTTTCACCATCATCTGGGTGT
>JAYTVF010000505.1:0-9772 GCA_043744155.1 Acidimicrobiia bacterium
CTGTCGCGGTCGGGACTTCGGCGGTGAGGGTGGTCTTTCGGGCGTTGTACCCGACGATGCTGGCGATGGCGACAACGCTGAACAACACCGCTGTTTGCCACACGCCGCCACGTTCGGGGGTCTCGTCGTGCGCTCCGGGGCCGGTGACGTCGGCTTTGGTGATCGTGAGGTAGGCAACGACGGCGGCGATGGCAGCGAGAAACACGACGCTGGTCGTTGTGGTGCCAAGGCCTCGACCGCCCGCGCTTTGGGGTTGGGCCATGAAGTCGCCGATAGACGCTCCGAGCGGACGGGTGAGGATGTAGACGGCCCAGAACGCCAGAATCGAGTGCATCCGGACCCGGCTGAGAGCGGCGAGCACACCTATTGTTCCAGCGATAAGCAGTCCGGTCGGCAGATAGCCGAGCCCGAGGCGTTCGGCCATGAGGTCACCAGTTGCAGTGCCGAGAGCGAAGGTCACGAAGATCGCAAGCCAGTAGAATAGTTCGCGCCGTCGGGTGCGTACCGAGTGGATGGAAAGTGTTCGCTCCACGGCGTACCACACGGCGAATGTGAGCGCGAGAAGGACGCTGAACACGATCGTGCTCGTGATGAGCGAAACCTTCAGGTGGTCGGTCAGGTTGTCGGTCACGAGCGTTCCGAACACGCTGACGAGTGTCACGGTGAGCCAGTAGCGCCAGGGGATGTATTGCTTCGCGGTCACCTGCAGTGCGAGCGCCACGGCGAGGAGGACTGCAGTAACGACCGAGGTTCCGGTGAGGCCGAGGTGCAGATTGACGTTGAGGTAGTCCGCTGCGGTTTCGCCGACCGTGGTACACAAGACTTTGATGACCCAGAACCACATGGTGATGGCGGGAACCTTGACGGCGAGGTCGCTCATAATCGACGGCCCCGACGGCGGTCGTGAGCCGTTCGTGCGTACGGCGGTGATTGGGTTGTTCGACATAGGAATTGCTCCTTAGAAGATGGACAAGTGACTTCAAGCCAGCCATGGTTTTGGTGGCAAAGGGGTAGGACGGTCGGCCGCGCTGCACTGGTCGAGGGCGTAGTCCATGGTGGCAAAGGGGTAGGACGGTCGGGTGTGGCTGTCAGGTACTGATTGATCGAGACGGGCCGACCAGCCAGGCGAGACGAGTGCCGATTCCTCGATTGATGATCCGCTCGATGATTGGACGGGCGACGAACGAACCGGCGAACGCGACAAGCGCCCCCAGCGCAAGCCCGGCCGCCACATCGCCCGGGTAGTGCACGCCGACGTACACGCGGGCGAGGGCGACGAGAATGGCCGCAACCGACGCGCCGATGCCGAGGCGGCGGTTGGCCAGAAGGAGCCCGACGGCGACGGCCCCGGCGGCGGTGGAATGGTCACTTGGGAACCCGCCGTCGGCGGCGTGCCGCACGAGCATTATGACGTTCGAGTGGGTCACGAACGGGCGAGGCCGGTTCACCAACGCAGCGAGCGGAATGTTGATGACCAGGGCGATCGGAGCGGCCGCACCGGCCCAGACAGCGGCTGCTACGCCGTGCGCGGGACGTGGGCTTCGTCGGGCCGTCCACCATGCGGCGAGGAGTAAAATTGCAAACACGGTGATGCCCTGGCTGGCCACGAATCGTCCGACGCCATGCAGCCACGGCGTTCGCGCGGCGAAACGGTTGACGGCGGAGAAGAGGCGAAAGTCCATCGTTGCATGTTCCGCTATCGGTGCTGAAAGAGTCCTGAACGTCGTAGTGACCCGCCCGGCGTTCAGGACTTGTTCAGGTCTCATGCGATAGAACTGGTGAGATGAAGGTGCTTCTCGTGGAAGACGAGGCGCGGTTGGCCTCGAGTTTGCGGCGGGGTCTTGTCGCCGATGGTCATCTCGTCGAGATCGCGGCCGATGGCGAGCAAGGGTTGTGGTTGGCGTCCAGCACACCGTTCGACGCCATCGTGCTCGACATCATGCTGCCAAAACTCAATGGGTTTCAGGTCTGTGCTCGATTAAGGCAGGCCGGTGTCTGGACACCGATTTTGATGTTGACGGCCAAAGACGGTGAACACGACATCGCCGAAGCGCTCGACACCGGTGCCGATGACTACCTCACAAAGCCGTTCTCGCTCGTCGAGCTTGGTGCTCGGTTGCGGGCCTTGACTCGCCGAGGTGCAGTTGAACGTCCGGCACTGTTAAGGGTCGATGCGCTGGTGGTGGACCCCGCCCGACGGCGTTGTCGTCGGGGCGAGGTTGATATTGCGCTGTCGCCGAAAGAGTTCGCCGTGTTGGAGTTCCTCATGCGCCGCCAGGGCGAAGCGGTGTCGAAGGCCGACATTTTGGGGCACGCATGGGATTTTGCCTACGACGGCGACCCGAACATCGTCGAGGTGTACGTGTCCAATCTTCGCCGCAAAATCGATGCGCCGTTCGGTACGACAAACCTGGCGACGGTGTGGGGTGTCGGTTACGAGATCGTGTCGAACGATCCTCCAGCGACGAAGTGATCGTGTGAGGTTCCGGCCCTGGGGTGTGCGCCGCAGCGTGGTGGCGGCCGCAACCCTGGTACTTGCATTGGCTCTGGCCCTCGCCGCGATGTTGTTGCGCAGCGAGTTACGTCACGCGCTCGAACAGTCGATCACCGATCAGACGGTGACCCGCGCCCAAGCAGTAGCCGAACTGGTCGCTACCGGCGACGTTGCCCGCGTTATCGAACCGTCCGAGCGCGCACCCGGCTGGGTGCAAGTGGTCGACGAAGACGGCACGGTGTACGCAGGTACGGCAAACGTTGCCCGGTTCAGTGAGCCCATCGCGCCACTCGTGGCGGTGACGAACGGTGGCGTTGTTCGACGGATGTCCGGGTTATCGATAGACCCAGCGGATTTGATTGTGGTTGCGTACACGCCAACCAAGGTCGAAGGGAAACCCGGCATAGTCCTCGCTGCTGCACCCCTTGACCTTGCCGACGCTACCGATCGTCGAGTCACGACGGTTCTTCTGACAGTGTTTCCACTGCTCCTCGGCATTGCTGCCAGCATCATCTGGGTAGCAACTCGCCGAGCGTTACGACCGGTCGAAGCAATCCGCCAACAGATGTCATCCATAGCGGCAACGACCGATCTGGCACGCCGGGTCCCACAGCCAGCGTCCAACGACGAGGTAGCACGGCTTGCGGCAACCGTGAACGCCACACTCGACCGTCTCGACCGCTCGTCAGCGCGACAACGACGCTTCGTGGCTGACGCAAGTCACGAGTTGCGTTCGCCGTTGGCCTCGCTACGCAATCAGCTTGAGGCATCCATGATCGGTGCAACCGACAACGAATGGATTGCGACCGCGCAAGACATGGTGATCGATCATGACCGGTTGGAACGACTCGTCGGTGACCTGCTGGTGCTCGCCCGTCACGACGAAGGCGAACGTCGAATCCAAGAGCCATTAGACCTGGGTCACCTGGTGCGCTCCGAGGCAAAGAAGGGGGCCGCAATCGCAGGCATCGACGTAGAGGTTGATGCCCAGAACGCTCTGATCAATGGCAACGAGGCCGACCTCGTGCGGGTCATTCGTAATCTGCTCGACAATGCCGCACGACACGCCAGCGCCACAATCAACGTCGGGGTGACGGCGCACGACAACACCGTTGAGCTGCGGGTATCCAACGACGGCGGCAGCATCCCCGAACTCGAACTCAGCCGAATTTTCGAACGCTTCCATCGGCTCGACGACGCCCGAAGTACCGACGCGGGTGGCAGCGGACTCGGACTCGCGATCGTCAAAGAACTCGTCACCGCCCACGATGGAACTGTCGTCGCTGAGCCCGTGCCATCTGGTGCATCGTTCCTCATTACGTTCCCCACGCTCGCCTCCTGAGGCAAGGTTGGGTCGGCGCGCCCGAGCGGCGCAACGGTTGAGTTAGCTGTTGGCAACCTTGTCGTGGAAGGGGACGAATTTGTAGCCAACGCCCCGGATGGTGACGATGCGGACGGGATCGGCGGGGTCGGTTTCAATACGTTGGCGGAGGCGTTTGACGTGGACATCGAGGGTTTTGGTGTCGCCGTAGTAGTCAGCGCCCCACACTCGATCGATCAGGATCGCGCGGGTCAGCACTCGGCCTGCGTTGGCGACGAGGAGTTCCAAAAGTTGGAACTCTTTGAGGGGCACACTGACGACAACGCCTCGTACCGTCACTTCGTAACTGTCGGCATCGACAGAAATATCGCCGGAGCGGTTTGGCCGAGTTGTCCCTATCGCGGCGGCACCCTCGGACGCAGCAACTCCGGCAGCATCGCGTAGGTTGCGGCGCAGCACAGCGCGCATTCTGGCGACGAGTTCACGGAGACGATATGGCTTGGTGACGTAGTCGTCGGCACCGATTTCCAGTGCCAGTACAGTGTCGATCTCCGAAGCCCGCGCGGTCACCATGATGATCGGAACGGACGAGGTTTTGCGAAGCTCGCGGCAGACATCGATTCCCGACATCTTCGGCAACATGATGTCGAGTAACACCAAGTCCGGCTGTACTTCGGCGAACTTCACGAGCGCCTCAGCCCCGTCCCGTGCGACGACGACGGCGAAGCCTTCTCGTGTCAGGCCGACCGTCAGGGCATCAATGAAAGACTCTTCGTCTTCCACGAGGAGCAGCGTTGCTTCGACGGTCATTGGGCGGCCTTTGGTTGGCGGCGCGGCGGCTTCAGCGGAATACGCAGCGTGAATACCGAACCGATGCCTTCGGTCGATTGCACGGTCACTTCGCCGAAATGGTTCGCGGCCACATGGCGAACGATGGCCAAGCCGAGGCCGGTACCTCCGGTGTCTCGGCTGCGAGCGGGATCAACTCGGTAAAACCGTTCGAAGATGCGGTCAACGTCTCGTGCCGGGATGCCGACCCCGGTATCGCTGATCGTGAAGTGGGCGTCATCGCCATTCTGCGAGGTCGACACCGTGACCTCGCCTGCCTGGCATGAGTATTTGGCTGCGTTCTCCAACAGATGAGCAACAGCCGACACGACCTGACGACGATCGCATAGCACATCAATTCCGGGGGTCACGTCACGTGTCTCGAAGCGCACACCGCGTGCGTCCGCTGCTGCCTGCGACCGTTCGAGCGCTTCGGCCACAACGTCGTCGGCAGCCGTGAGTACGAGCCGACGTGCAGCACCGGCTTCTAGTACCGTCAACTCCAACAGGTCATCGACGATACGACCGAGCCGACCGGATTCGGCCGCAAGTTTGCCCGAGAGTCGCTTCACCACGGTGGGTTCGGTTTCGTGCTCCAGCGCGTCGGCGAGGAGCCCAAGGGCACCGACCGGCGTGCGCAGTTCGTGGGAGATGTTGGCGACGAAATCCTTGCGCACCGCTTCGAGTCGGACCCGAGCGGTCACGTCTTCGATGGTGACGGTAGCGCCTCGGTCATGGTCATGCCTCGGAATCGGGAAACCGGAGACGACGAGCACCTGGTGGATCGGGGTCTGCAGCTCGATGGTTTCCTGTGTCTCCTGGCCAGCCAGGGCCGCCGCGCGGCGACGCCGAACTGCGGCGTTGGTCAACGTGCCGACCCGCCCGACTTGCAACTGCTCACGGGCCTTGGCGTTGCGCCAATCGATCGCCGTGTCCCGCTCGAAAACCACCACACCGAAGGGCAGGGCATCAACGGCTCGCTGAATGACTCGCAGCGAATCACGGGTGGCGCTGGCCTCGTCCTGAGCGCTGACTGTCGCCGCTTCCAGGCCCCCGAGCACGTAGGGAAGTCCGCCGCCAGGCGCCAGCGCGGCCGTCGGGTAGAGCGTAGTGGTCATGGCTCGCACCCGCGCAACACCGCGCTGGGTGCCGAGCAGTGCCCCAAGCGACAGCCCGCCAAAGAGGATTGCGGCGACGACAACGGGGGTCATGGTGCCGGTGGCCGACCCTCGGCATTCGCAGCGCGCGCTCGGAACTTCTCGGCACCTGCGTGTTCGGGCAACCAGCCGGTCACGATGTAGCGGACCCGCTCACCGATATTCACCGCATGGTCGCCGATCCGTTCGTAGAAGCGGGCGATTACCGCGAGCTGCACGGCAACCTGCAGATCGATCGTTCCGGCGGCATGGCACTCGAAGATGGCCTGAATGAGCTCGGTCTGCAAACGATCGAGAAGATCGTCCATGTCATCAAGCGCCGCAGCGAGCACGACATCAGATCCGGCATAAGAGTCAACCGCCACAGTGAACAGCTGCGACGCCTGCTCGGCCATGCGACTGATGATGCCCCGCAGCTTTGGATCGAGGCTGTGACCGTAGATCCGGCGGGAGCCTTTACAAATGTTGGCCAGCAGATCGCCGGAGCGTTCGATTTCACCGATCAGCCGCAGCGCGCCGACGATGCCGCGCAGGTCGCCGGCCATCGGCTGCTGAAGGGCGAGCAGTTTGTAGCAACGCTCCTCGAGGTCGATAGAGCGAGCATCGAGTTCATCATCGCCCTGAATGAGGAGGTCAGCACCTTCAAGGTCGCCGTCGAGCAACACATTGGTAGCGCGGGGAATGGCGTTGATCACGAACTGGCCGAGCTGCACGATGTCGGCCTTCACGTCATCGAGCTGGTGGTGGAAGCCGATGCGAAGTTCTTCGGGCATGTCAGCCGACCCTTCCCGTCACATAGTTCTCGGTGCGACTATCTTCTGGGTTCGAGAAGATGCTCTGCGTGGGCGCATATTCCACCAGCACCCCGGTGCGGCGATCGCCAGCGGGATTTACTTCCGCGGTGAAGAACGCGGTGCGGTCGCTCACTCGTGCTGCCTGCTGCATGTTGTGAGTCACGATCACGATGGTGAACTGTTCCTTCATTTCCTGCATGAGGTCTTCGACCCGTGCGGTGGCGATCGGATCAAGAGCCGAGCACGGCTCATCCATGAGGACCACGTCAGGTTCTACCGCGATGGTACGGGCGATACAGAGGCGCTGCTGTTGACCGCCGGACATTCCGAGCGCGGACGTGTGAAGGCGATCCTTCACCTCGTCCCACAGGGCGGCGCTACGTAGGGACCGCTCGACAATGGCGTCGAGTTCGGCCTTCTTCTTCACCCCGTGCACCTTGGGGCCGAAAGCGACGTTGTCGTAAATACTCTTCGGGAAAGGGTTCGGCTTCTGGAACACCATGCCAATATGGTGCCGCACTTCAGCCGGCGACACCTCCGCGGCATAAAGATCGTGGCCGCGGTACCGGACGGAGCCCTCCACCCTGGCACCGGGGATCAGGTCGTTCATGCGGTTCAATGTCCGAAGAACGGTGGTCTTTCCACAACCGGACGGGCCGATGAACGCCGTAATCTGGTTGCGCTGGATCTCCAGATTTACACCCCGAACAGCCTTGAAATCGCCGTAATACACGGCGAGATCGGTGAGCGAGAACACACTCTCGGTCTGCTGCTCGGCGGCCGGGTCGGAGAGAGCTTGCGCGGTCATTGGGCGAACCTTCTGGATGGCAGGAACAATGGAAATGGACATCGGGTTACTTTCGGATTGCGAATCGGGCACTGATCAACCGGGCGATAAGGGTGGCGGCAAAAGCGATGGCAACCAGCGTGAGCGCGGCGCCCCAACCCCGGGCCTGCGCGGCCGGAAACGAACTCTTGGCGTTCTCAAAGATCTGCAACGGCAAGGCGGTCATCGGTGATTCGGCCAGCGGGTTTATCTGCAACGACTTCGCCGCGCCGACGGTGAACAGCAGCGGCGCCGTTTCGCCGGCAGCACGGGAGACGGCCAACAGCACACCGGAAACAACGCCCGGAAGCGCGGCTGGCAACACCACGGTGAGGATCGTTCGGGCCTTGCTCGTGCCCAGGGCCAGGGACGCTTCCCGCAAGTAGTTGGGCACCAACTTGAGCATTTCCTCGGTGGTACGGATGACGATTGGCAGCATCAAGCAGGCCAACGCCAGCGCTCCCCCAAGGCCACGCTGCTTGAAGTGCAGCGTGTAGGCAACGTAGACGAACAGGCCCATAACGACCGACGGCACGCCGGTCATGACCGTAGCCATGAACCGCACGATCTTGGCCATGAACCCGGTCTTGCCGTACTCATGCAGATACACCGCGCCCAAGATGCCGAGCGGCGTAGCCAGCAATGTCGCAACCGCCGTGATCACGACGGTACCGATAATCGCCGGCCCGACCCCGCCGCCGGGGGTGCGCTCGCGCGCCGCTATGTCGTGCGTGAGGAACGTCCAGCCCATCACCTTCGAGCCCCGGGAAACGACGGCGGCGAGTACGAAGCACAAGGGGATCATCACAACTAGGAACGAGGCACCGAGCAGTGCGTTCGCCAGCTTGTTCTTGGTCGCCCGCCAGCCGCCTTTGGCCGTCAGGTCGATAGGTCGACCAGTTGGGGAAGTCACGGCGCTCATCAGCGGGCTCCTGCCGTACGAAGCGACGATCGGTTCACGACTCGGGTGGCGATCACGTTGACCAGCAGCGTAATGACGAACAGCGTCGCGGCGAGCGCCGAAAGTGCCGAGCGGTGCAGTGTGTCGGCCTCGCCCCATTGGCTGGCGACGAAGGCTGGCATCGAGTTTCCCGAACCGAACAGGTTCGCAGTGATCTGGGTAGACGAGCCGATCACCAGCGTTGCCGCGATGGTTTCACCCATGGCCCGGCCGAGGCCGAGCATCACGGCGCCGACTAGGCCCCCCTTGGCGTGAGGAATCACGACACCGCGGATCATTTCCCACGGCGTCGCGCCAAGGGCGAGCGCTCCCTCGCGGTCGCCCGGTGGGCAGGTGTCCACCACCTCCCGGGCGAGCGAGGAAATGATCGGCGTGATCATGAGCGCCAGGATGATGCCGGCGGTGAAGAACGAGCGGCCGTTCGGCGCGCCGAAGATGTTCCGTAAAACCGGCACACCCTTAAACACTCTATGGACGGCGTCGTACACGGTCACGATCTTGGGCGACAGCACCGAAATGCCCCACAGACCGAACACGACCGACGGGATGACCGCCAGCAGGTCGACAAGGTAGATCACCGGCTTGCGGAGCTTGCGCGGCGCGACTTGGGTGGTGAACAGCGCAATGCCGATCGACACCGGCACGGCGAGCGCGAGGGCAATGGCCGAACTGACCAAGGTGCCGAAGATGAAGGCCAGGCCACCATAGATGTGGTCAGGCGCGCTCCAGCGCCTCGTGGTGAAGAAATCCAGGCCCATCTTGCTGAGGGCTGGCCAGGACTTGGTGCTGATCACCATGGCAATCGCACCGAGGATTACCAGTACGAGCGCGCCCGAGGCGAGGGCGAGACCCCGGAAGCCGGTCTCACCCCCGCCTTTGGTTGCTCGAAGATCGAGCGAAGACGAACTCACGATGGACGCCTCGGCGCCGTCGCTACCTCGTTCGGGACGGTTGTCACGATCAGGCTGCGGGGATCTCTATCATCGCCAACTGGGCGATGGCCTTTTCGGCCAATGCCTTGGGCAGCGGGGCGAAATCGATCGAGGTGGCCGTCTTCTGACCATCGGTGAGTACGTAGTTGATGAATGCCTTGGTCGCTTCGCCCTTGGCCTTATCGGTCTGCTTTTTGTAGACGATGATCCATGTCTGCGCAGCGATCGGGTAGGCGGCATCGCCCTTGGCCCAACCAGCGAAATACGTGAGATCAGCCTTGACCTCGGCACCTTCGGCCGCCGCAGAAGCGCCTCCAAGTGTCGGGGCAATGAACTTGCCCGCAAGGTTCTTGATCGACGCGAACTTCAGACCAGACGCCTTGGCATCGGAGAGGTCTACGTAGCCGATGGCACCCTTGGTGTCCTTTACCAGCTTCGCGACGCCGGAGTTACCTGCGC
>JAYTVF010000506.1:0-9772 GCA_043744155.1 Acidimicrobiia bacterium
ACCGCCGTTCACGTTCACCTTCGACATGTCGGCACCGGTTTTCGTTCGTCCCCTCGACGGACCGGCGAGTCGTCCGTTTCTCTCGAGCAGTCCGTTGGGCACGCAAGGTTCAGATGAAGTCGGCGAATTGCGCTTCGACGGCTTTGTGATCGGCGGCAAGGCCAGCGGAGACACCTGCGGCCATGTCACCGGGGTAGGCGTCCTCCATCTCGTGGCGTACCGCGTCGATCATGGCTACCGCGGTCTCATGGGTGGTCATCTTTGGGATGGGCAGATGTGCCGTGAGCCGGGTATCGACGGCGCCCGGCATGAAGGCGCACACGAAGGTTCCCTGACCACGCAATTGTGCCCGAACCGCCTGAGTGGCCGAGTACAGCGCGGCCTTGGAAGCGCAGTATGAACCCATACCGGGATGATTGATCCGGCTGAGAATCGACAGCACGTTCACCATTGCGCCGCCGCCGTTCGCCGCCAGGACCGGGGAGAACGATCGCATGACGGCCAGCGTGCCGAGATAGTTGACCTCGATTTCGCGGCGGGCCCAGTCAGGGTCGGGCGCGCCCAGAATCGGGCCATTGTTGTTGATACCGGCATTGTTCACCAGCACGGTGACATCGCTGCAGAGCGCAGCGGCCGCGTCGATACTGTCCTGGTCGGTGACGTCGAGATGTACCGCCACCACCCGGTCGTGGGTCAGGGCACCCTCCGCTCCGTGCACTCGGGTGGCGGCGTACACCTTGGCAACCCCGGCGTCAACGAAGGCCTGAGTAGCGGCCCGACCAATGCCGCCTCCGGCCCCGGTGATGAGTACGACTGCTCCGTGGAGATCCATTAGCCAATCGCCTTTTCTTCGCTCGAGGCCCATGCTGTCATGAGCGTGTTCGATGGCAGGTTTTCGTCCACCAATTTTCGTGCCGTTTCAATGCCAGCCACGGGCAGGCCCGTGGGGTCGAGCAGGCCGATCTGCACCAGTACCGATGCCTGATCCCAATGGAGGTGTTCGTTGAAAAGCTTGTTGCCGCGGAACTTCACGATGGCCACCAGCGGAATTTCGACGTACTTGCCCGACGGTGCGATGCCCGGCAGCATCCAGTCGATCTCGCGGTCGTGGGTGAAGCAAAACAACATCTCATCGACCACGCTGCTCGACCCGACGGTACGAGAGATCGGTATGAGCTTGGTATCTGCGGGGTTCGCGTTGACGAAGTGCCATTGATAGAAGCGGCTCAACTGCTGTGCCCCGACGCCGCCGGTCATCGTCGGCACGTGATTGACGTAGGGCTCGGCGACCATGGTTGCCATGGTGTCGGGCACATTGCGAGTAGCGAACTCGAAGTAGCAATGATCGTCCCACAGCTTCGACAGGTCGTAGACCGGCCCGATGGCCCGGTGGAAAATCTCCATCGATCGGCCGTGTGCCATCAGCGCTGATGGCTGGTCGTAGTGAGCGCCCTCTTCACGGGCGAAGGCGTGATCCTGCCCCGGGTACACATGAAAGCTGACATTCGGGTTGCCCGCGAAGGCGGCCATGACGGCGTCGCGTGCCGCAGGCGGGGCGAAGCCGTCGAGTTCGGCCATATGAAACATCAGCGGTTTGGCGACGTTGACAGCCTCGTCAGTGTGTGCCTCCATCCCGACGCCGTAGTAGGCAACGGCGCAGTCGACGTCGGTGCGGGCCGCGGTGAGGAAGGCGAGCTTGCCGCCCAGGCAATAGCCCACGCAGCCCACGCCGCCGACCTGGTCGTCACGAAGACGCAGGGCATCGATGGTAGCGGCGATGTCTTCGACGCCGTTGTCGACATCGAACTGCCCAAAGAGCCCAAACGCACGCTGCCAGTCTTCGGGTGAATAGCTCAGGTCGATACCGGGTTCGATGCGCCAGAAGAGGTCTGGGGCCAGTACGACGTAGCCCTCCTCCGCCATGCGGTCAGCCGTTCGCCTCACGTAGTCGTTGATCCCGAAGATCTCTTGGATGACCACCATCCCCGGGCCTGAACCCTGTTCGGGCGTGGCCAGGTACGCCTGAAACGTGCCCCCGTCTCGCGACGCGATCGAAACGTATTCGCCCACGGTCATCCCCTTCGATCTGGTGTGCGGCGACTCTACCGGAGGGTCGCCGCCAGTCATGGCCCGTCGACGTCATGGCGGGGTATATTGAGTCGGTCGACTATGCTCTTGGAGTGTCGAGCGATGAGTATCCGCAGGTCAGGCGTGACGCGCCGGCTTCGATGTCGTCGACCACCCCACCAGAGGTAGCCAACTAGCTGCCCGCTCAGTGTTCATCTGACTCCACGCGCTCGTCGACCATTTCGACGATGGCGGTGCGGAGGAAGCGCAGATGAAGGAGGCATCATGCCCACGAAGTACTTCTATCCCGCCGCTGTGGCCCTCATGCTCGCTGCCTGTTCAGTGGCGCAGATCCCCAACGTCCAAACGGCGATCGCCCTGCCACCTGACCAACCAATCAGCCCACTGACACCCGGCACGATCACGACGCAAACCTCGGTTTCGACGCCGACTGCAGCGGGCATGTCTGTCACGTCGCTGCTCGCGTCACCGACGACCGCGACACCCGCTGGCATGCCCATCGTCGCATCGGCCGGTCAGACGACGCTCGGTGCGGATCTGTCGGCACCCGCGACCACCGTTGCTCAGCCCCTCATTCTCGACGGGCTCGCCCACGGGTTCGGTGCCGTTTTCGACCCGGTGCCCGTCTCGTCGTCGTGGGTGGGTGGCGTTTCGTGCGAAGGGGTGATGTACGGAGAATCGCGAAAGAGCCCGCCCGAATTGGGCGCCTGGCTGGTGGCGTCGGAGATACCGCAGCCGTACTGGTTGGCGTCGTGCTACATCTGTCTGGCCGAGTCGTGGTGCCAACCCGGGCGCACCCACCACAATGCCAACGGCTCAGTCGACTACGGCATCATGCAGGTGAACTCGGGTAACTTTCGACCGCTGCGAGCCCTCGGATTCAACCTGCCCGACGATGCCCTTGATCCGGTAAAGGGCCTCAACCTGGCTTGGGCATGGGCACAGCTGGTCGGCGGCGACTATTCCCGCCCGGGGCAGTGGGCCACGCTCTCAATGGCCCGTCGGGCGTCATGGTGCCAGTTCGGCCGGATCGTCCCCGGCCTCGGCTTCCCCGCCGCCTACGCCTGCTGAGTTCAACCAGAGAAACTCTGTGTCGCCGCGGCCGTCATCGTCGAGACGGAAAGCCGGAGCTACAGGCTGACAGGGCAGCCACCGGTTTTGGCGCTGGCGACGGCGGCGTCGATGACGCGCTGCACGGCGAGTCCTTCGGCGAAACCGGGCTCGATCGATTCGCCTGCAATGATGGCCTCGACCCAACCCCGAATCATGACGTCGGTGGTACGGAAGACATCGCGATATGTGTTGTGCACCGTGTCTCGACGCACCCCCGCCCAGATGTCGTCGGGAATCGCCAAGATCTGTGCACCGGCGGTCTCGCCTCGTCGAAGGCCACGAACCTCCTGCACCGTGTCCCAGTCACAGGTGGCATAGATCGTGCCGGCGTCGCCGTGAATTTCGAGATGATGCGTCTGGCCGAACGGTGTTCCCTCCCAGCACACCGCGCTGGTCTGCAGCACCCCGTACGCCCCGGAGGCGTAGCGCACCGTCATCACCGCGCTGTCTTCCTGCTGGTCGTATTCGGTGCCGTCTGGCCGTAGGCCGCGCGCCACAAACGTGGATGAAACGGCCGATATCGAGGTTTCCGTGTCGTTGAGCAGCCATCGAGCCATGTGGATCCAGTGCGAGCCCAGATCACCAATTATGCCTGAACCGGCGACCGAGCCGTCGAAGCGCCATGAGTAGGCATCATCGAACCCGAACCCGGTGTAGTAGCGCATGTTTATGTGAAGCGCACGACCGACGTAGCCGTTGCTCACCAAGCGTTTCACCCATTGGTTCACGGGCATGTAGCGATAGGTGAACGGCACGAGGGTGATGACCCCGGCCGTTGCCGCCCGATCCACCATCTTTTGCGCCTGGTCGGCATCGAGCGCGAGGGGCTTTTCGCACAGCACGTGCAGGCCGCGATCCAAACATGCCATGGCGAGGTCGTAGTGGCTGTCGTTGGCGGTCGCGATGATGGCGGCGTCCAGCTCGAGGGTGGCAAGCATCTCCGCAGGGTCGGTGAACCAATGGGGGATATTCCAGCGTTCGGCCATGGCCCGGGTCGAGCTCGACGTTCTGGCGCAGATGCCGACGATCTCGACGTCGGGGTGACTGGTCAATGCCGGCAGATGCATCGCGTCGGCCCACCAACTCGCCCCGAAAACTCCCACCCGAATCGTCATCGCCGAGACATTAGAGCCTGACCGCTTGCCGGCACGGCTTGCTGGTCGCGACGTCGCAGCGGTGAAGGCGCGGGCATGGGGCGACGCACCTCAGTTGGGCCAGTGGGTCGAGACGACGGCGAGGCAACCGACCGTCGGGAGTGCAATGATTCGGAACATGCAGGTCGACTTCTCCTTCGATGTGATGTGCCCCTGGGCGTACCAGACCTCGTTGTGGATGCGGGAGATCCGCCAACGACACGACGTGCAGGTGAATTGGCGGCTCTTCAGCCTGGAAGAAATCAACCTGGTCGCCGGAAAGAAACATCCGTGGGAACGCGAGGTTTCCTATGGCTGGACGCCGCTTCGGATCGCAGCGTGGCTCCGCCGGATCGACATGGATTTGTGCGACGCCTGGTACGCCGCGGCCGGCCGGGCGCTGCACGTGGAAGGCCGCCTACCTCACCAAGCTGACGTCGCGTCCGATCTGTTGGCCGAGATCGGCGCGCCAAGCCACACATGGCAAGCGGCCTTGGCCGACCCGACAACGCACGATGATGTCCGGGCCGACCACGACGAGGCAATCACAAAGTGGGGTGGGTTCGGTGTGCCGATGTTGGTCTTTCCCTGGGGTCGCGCCGTGTACGGGCCGGTCGTCGCTCCCGCTCCGACGGGGGCCGAGGCGGACGCTCTCTGGGATCTCACCGTCGCCTACGCCAAGGTGCCGCACCTTTATGAACTGAAGACTCCGAAAACCGACGCCGACATGGCCCATATCGGCCGGACCTTCGACCCGTATCTCTCGAATCGCACGTGGAACACCGTACAAAATCCCGCTCGATAGCCACCCGACCCAGGAGGACACCATGTCCGTCGATTCCCCGCATGACACCGTCGAAAAACTTGCGATCGAGTGGGCTGCCCTGACGGAATTGGGCGCCAAGCTGACCGAACAGCAATGGAAGACGCTAACGGAGTGTCCGGGGTGGACGGTACAGGACAACGTGAGTCACATCGTGGGTACCGAGCGGTTTCTTGGCGGGCTCGGTCGCACCACGCATGAGGCTCCGCAGGTACCGTGGGTGCACAACCCGATCGGTCGCAGTAACGAAGATGAGGTCGATGAGCGCCGCCGACTGTCAGGCGCTGCGGTCTACCAGGAATTTCTGTCAACGACCGCAGCCCGCCTGGCCTTTCTCCGCTGCGCCACGCCGGAAGACTTCGCTGCACCCATGGCCACGCCGACCGGCCCGGGCACAATGGCATCGTTCCTGCATATTCGGGTGATGGACAACTGGGTGCACGAGCAGGATATCCGCCGTGCGCTGGGGCTGCCCGGTCATCTCACTGGCCCCGTGGCCGAGCATTCCATCGATCGCCTCTGGATTGCCTGGCCAATGGTGATCGGCAAGCGAGCGGGGGCGGCCGCCGGGGAATCGGTCACCATCGCCCTCGACGGTCCGGTGTACCGGTCGGGCACGGTGATCATTGGTGACCGAGCAGGATGGGGCACGCTCGATCCCACCGCCACGGCGACGGCCAACATCACCATGGACAGCGAGGCGTTCGTCATCGCCGTCACTGGCCGCCGCACCGGCGCGGACCTGGTCGAGGAAAATCGTATCCGCCTTGTTGGCGACACGGCCTTGGCCCGTCGGGCTGTCGACAGCCTCAACATCATGATCTGACCGCAGCTACCCGATCATTGCGGCGGTACAGTCGGCTGATGGGAAGCGACTTTTACCACGCAGGGATGCGGCAGGTTCAGGACGGAATGGATTCGATTCGTCTCGCCGATCGGCTGGAGAAGGTGACCGTGCATGACCACTTCTCCGAGAGTGATCGACGATTCATCGAGTCTGCGTCGATGGTATTCGTCGCCACCGCCGATGCGCAGGGTCGGCCCGATTGCTCGTATAAGGGTGGGGTGCCAGGTTTCATGCGGGTGTTGGATGACACCTCGATGGCGATTCCGTTCTACGACGGCAATGGCCAGTACCGCACGCTTGGCAACATCGTGGTGAACCCGGCTGTCGGCTTGTTGTTCGTTGACTTCTCGGGGGGCGACCGAATGCGGATCAACGGCGAAGCAACCATCGTGTCGTCCCGTGATCACCCGGACTTCGTGGGATCCTTTGAGGGCGCCGAGGCCGTCGTGGTCCTCCGGCTGCGACATGCGTTTCCCAACTGTCCGCGATACGTACACAACGTCGTAGGAGCAACGATCAGCGAGTTTGCGCCAACACCTGGACATGTACCGCCCACGCCAGAATGGCAGCTGCGACCCTCATTCCAGCCCTACCTTCCCAAACGGTGACGGAACGAACACCGGGTCGGGCTCGCCGATGCACCAGTCACGCGTTCGCAGCGCGTCGCTGCAGGCCAGGCATGTAGGGGCGCCAGACCTGCGCACGTTGCTTGAACGCTGGTCCTCAGGTGGCGGTGGCCCGAGCGAGCAGTTCAGCTCGGGGGAGCGGCCAACGGAACAGACGCCTGCGCAGCTCGGGCGGACTTTTGCCCGTAGCCGCCTCGGGCAACCAACCGCACAGGGCGTCGACCGTCTCATCATCGACACCGGCGAAATACGACGCGCGCCATCGCCCTTGGCCAGTTCGGGAACGCACGACGACAACGTTCTTGCGGTCACACGGGCCGATGCAGTTCGTCACGCGCAATCGGCCGCCAGCTCGCTCGGTCGCTTCGCGTAACGAGACAAGATGTCGGTCATGATCGACGCCTTCTTGCTGACCGCAGCAGCACCCTCGGCAGACCAACACCGAGAGCACCCCGTCCCGAACACCGGGCACGGCGTCGTCGGTGGAAACGATCCGGGCGCCATTCGTCATGGGCAAAGGCGGGGATCGGCTGCCTCCGGCGTGCCCCCGAGCGCGGCTTCGGCCCGTTCAGCCAGCCATCCAAAGGCCGTGCCCATGGCGATCCAGAGCAGCAACTGACCGCCGAGAGATTCGATGCGGAACAGCCAGACCAGCGTCGCTGGGGCCTTCACCGGGTCGGGTGAGTTGGGCAGCAGGGCCAACATCGCGCCGACAATCAGGCCGTATCCACCGACGACGGCAGCAAATCGCGAGGCGCCACGAATTCCGTGTTCGGTCAACAACGCCCAGGCCTTCCAACCGACCGCCAACAAGATCAACGACACAGCCAGCAGCACGACGAAGGCGACAGTGCGATCGTTCACCGTGTTGGGATCACCGACTGACGGAGGGTTGGCCGGATACTTGAGCGCAGGAACCAGCACCCACCCGACGAAACCGACGGCAGCCAAGCGTATTGCTCGGGAAAACCCGTTCCCGCCGGGCAGTTTCGACCACAGCAGGGCGCACACCACACCGAAGATCACGCCGATGAACAGCCCATACAACACCGTGGCGAACATACCGCCCACCACCTGAGTGGAGCGGGAGAACATCTCGTCGTGGCCTGTGACGGCTGGCTCAAGCGCGATGGCCGCCCGAATCTGCTTCTCGGTGACCAGCCATAGGAACAGGGCACCGAGCGCGCCGCCAACGAGCCCGGCGAGAGCGCCGCGACCGACAAACGCCTTCATTGATTTCATCGCACCAGATCAGTGACAGGGCATGCCGAGCGCGTGGCGCCCGTCATGGAACAGCTCGTGCACGGTCTGCCACTGACTCAGCAGGGCGCCGTTCTCCTGCAGCAGCACATACGACGCGAAGACGGCGGCGGTAAGCGCCAACCACGTCCAGCGGGGGACGGCGATCGGCATCGGTGTTTCGAGGGTGTTCAGTTCTGCTGCCATTTTCGGCCTCTTTCCATAGTCTCGTGGAGCGTGTGCAACCGGTCTCCTGGCTTGGGGATCACTGCTTCACCCGTCTTCCCAGGCTGGCCCAGTGACGTGTTGGGTGTCGCTCCCCCCTCACAGTGGCGAGTACCACGCCGGATTTTCACCGGCTTCCCGACATTGCGATCCCGAGGATAGCAGGCAGGCCGCGCCGCCACAGCGAGCCAGGTCATTCGGGCCTTGGTGGCCGCCCTTGTCGGCCAGACTCACGCCGATATCATGAGCTTCGATGACCTCGCACCTGGATTCGACCGCGGAACTACTGGCACGGGTCGAGCAACTCGGCCCGACGTTCCGGGATCGAATGCGTGGCCTCGATGAGGCATCGGCCTTCCCCCACCAGAACTTTGCCGAGGCCCGGCAAGCTGAATTGCATAAGCTCACCTTGCCCGAGGCGTACGGCGGGTTTGGGTACTGGCGAGATGGCAACTACTCCGGCTACTACCGGATATTGGAACGTTTGGCCTACTGGGATGCGAACACCGCCCAGCTTTTGCAGGTGCACAATCACGCAGCGGGCATCGTGGCGTTCCACGCAACGCCCGAGCAGCGCGACCGATTCTTGCCCGAGATCGCGGACGGAGCATTCTGCGCGTCGTTGGGATCCGAGGCGCACATCTTCGAAAACGGTGCCGAGCACCTCGAGAGTGAACTGCGCGCCGTCGAGGGCGGGTACCGACTGACGGCGCGAAAGGCGTTCGGCTCGGTGGCCGCGGCCGCCCGGTATCTGATGGTGTGGTGCGCGGTCGAGGGTGATGCCGCCTACGCCGATCGCATGCTATTCGCTCTCGTTCCGACCGATTCACCCGGCGTCAAATTGCTCGACGACTGGGAGATGCTCGGCATGCGCTCCACCGTGTCGTGCGGCATCGTCTTTGACGACGTGTTCGTACCTTCGTCGCACATCGTCGGCACCCCGGGATGCTGGGTGAACAACGACCAGCGCACGTTCTCGTGCGCCTATGCCGCCAACCACATCGGTAGCGCCCGTGGGGCGTTCGACTTCATCACCAGTTACGTCGCGTCACGACCCGATCTAGCCACATCTGAAGCCGTCCAGGTTCGTCTCGGACGTATGGATGCCCAGCTTTTTGCCGCGACGTGTGCCCTGTGGGCCACTGCCGCTCGGCTCGATCGGGGCGACGACCCCGATGAAGTTGAGGCCGACGCCGTTCGCACCATGCATCTGGCCAAGGCTGCAGTTCTTTCGATCCCCTACGAGGGATTCGACATCGTGGGCGCACGAGCTGCCCACCAGCGGTATCCCCTCGGGCAGATGATGCGCGACGCACGCACCTTTACGCTGCATTTTCGGGATGATCTGTACGTGCAACGCCTGGCCGTGCTGGCCATGGGTGGCGGGTTTTCGGCCAAGCGAGGTCGTGGCGGATCCACCCCCTTCGATCAGTCGAGCGCCGGAGCGTGATGGCCCCCCGGTTCTTGCGAACCCGGCGCGTCAGACTGTTCGTGGCGACGACGATCGCCCTGGCGCTCACCGTGATGGCGGTGCTGAGCGCAGCGTCCGCATTAGGTGTGCGTTAGGTAGGCGTTAGGTACAATACCGTTAAGTTAGTGGTTCGCCGTGCAACTGAGGTGGCCGGGCGGGCAGGCAGGCGAGCCTGCAGGCGCCGGTTGGTTGGTGCACGCAACCTTG
>JAYTVF010000507.1:0-9768 GCA_043744155.1 Acidimicrobiia bacterium
GTACTGGCCTTGGCGGCCAAGGTGTCCGACGGGCAACGGGTATACCTGCCGGCACCGGGGGAGTTGGCTCTTGCCATCGTGGCGGGTTCGACGTCCTCGAGTGGGGGTCCACTCGATCTGAACGCCGCGACGGTCGAGCAACTGGACGCATTGCCAGGTGTGGGGCCAGCCACCGCGGCAGCGATCGTGGCCTACCGCGAAAAGCACGGTGGCATCCGGTCGATCGATGACCTGTTGCAGATAAAAGGATTGGGAGCGTCCAAGGTCGACGCCTTGCGCTCGTTGGTGCGGGTATGACCCTTACAGCAGCGACGAGAACGTGTTCTGGCCGACGATCGCAGCCAGGGCCAGCAACCCAAGAAAGACGCCGACCCACACTCCGATCAGCAACAGTGCGTACTCTCGAAGCCAGGTTCGCCATGTGGCGATGGGGCGCCGAGTTGCACGTCTGGCGGCGTAAATGCCGAGCAACGCCCACAGCAGCGCACTGGTGGCGACCACGCCTATGTAGCGGTTTGTGCCACCTTTCAGGGGTACTCCCCACAGAATGGCGGTGGGGAGCGCCATGCCTGGCAGTACCCAGTTGGTGGCGAAGCTGGTGGAGCACACCTGCCCCGTCGGGCAGGACAACACGACCTTGGCCACAGCCGTCAGCCCGAGCAACAGGGCGGGCACCACAAGTGCAACGAGCCACCCTGATCTACGGATCTTTCGCGCATAGGCGATTGGACCGTACGGTACTGGGGCGAGGGCGTCGATCGAAAGCATGCAAGCTGCATCGTAGGCCCTTGGGTCTACTCGAAGGCGGCACCCATGCCTGATCGAGGGGTAGCGGCTCTGGCGATAGCAACTGTGGTGGGGGCCCTGTGGGCTCGGCCAGTTCCGGTCGCTGTCGGCCTCTTGGTGGCGGTGGTGGGGTTGGCGTCCCGGCGGTGGTTGGTGGTGGCCGCGGCCGCTCTGTTGCTGGCCTCCGGTCTCAGCGCCGGCGCTTGGGCTGGCTTGTCGGTGGCGCCGACGTCGCATGTCGCCGCTGTCGTCACGTTGCTGAGCGATCCGACGCCGGTCGGCAGCGGTGAGCGTCTGACCGCCAGGTTGGGCAATCACCATGTCGACCTGGTGGCTCATGGATCCAGCGGACGAAAATTGGCGCGGCTGCTTGCCGGGGACCGGGTCTGGATAGAGGGCGAGCTGAAGATCGTGGGCGGCAGCAACGGTCGACGGTTGGCGCAGCGCCATATTGCAGCTCGCCTCGAGGCTGTCACGGTTGGCGACAGCTACGACGGAGCAGCCGTTTTCCGCAGCGCGAATCGCGTGCGGCGTGCCATCGAGCGGGGGGCACAGGTCATGACTCCGGCTGAGCGGGCACTCTTCAGCGGTTTCGTCTTGGGCGATGACCGCGCCGAACCGGCTGAGGTCGTCGATGAGTTCCGAGCCACCGGATTGTCACATCTCACCGCGGTGTCTGGCGAAAATGTTGCGTTTGTGCTGATTGCGGCCAGCCCGTTCCTGCGGCGTCTCACCATCAAATGGCGCTGGCTGGCCACCCTGGGTTTGGTGGCGTGGTTTGCGATGCTCACGCGATTCGAACCCTCGGTCTTGCGAGCGTGCGCCATGGCGACCGTCTCGGTAACAGCCTGGGCGCTCGCCCGTCCGACCTCCACCCTGCGCATGCTCGGCCTGGCTGCCACCGCCATGATGCTGGCTGATCCCTTTCTGGTGTACTCGGCCGGTTGGTGGTTGAGTGTCGGCGCCACATTTGGTATCGCGCTTCTCGCAGGTCCCATCTCTACCCGCATCCCAGGTCCCCGAGGGCTGGCTCTGGCGGCTGGCGTGACGTTGGCCGCCCAAATCGGGGTTGCCCCGATCCAGCTCGCCGTGTTTGGCGGGCTGCCTGTGGTCTCGCTTCCCGCCAATCTGTTGGCCGTCCCCGCAGCTGGGCCGGTGATGATCTGGGGACTGCCGGCAGGCCTTATAGCCGGATTTCTTCCCCGGCCGATCGCCGCGCTTATCCACCTGCCCTCGCGAGCCTGTATCCGCTGGATTGCCCTGGTGGCTCGCCTGGCGGCCCGCATGCCACTGGGCACGTTGCAGCTCAAACACGCCGTCGTTGTTGTCGTCGCCGTAGCTGCCGCCTACATCGGGCGCCGTCGATCCACCGGAAAAGTGGCTGCTCTGGGGCTCAGCGCTGCCGTAGCCATCTCGGTTCTGGTCGGAGCGCAATCGGCGGCGCCCATCGGTCTCAGCCGCCTGGGTGAGACTGTGCGTGTCTGGAACCTGGGTCAGCGAACCGTGGTAGCGATCGACGGCCGAGCCCCGAGATTGCTCGATCAGCTCCGACGGGCACACATCACCCGTATCGATGCCTTGGTGGCGACTTCGCGGTCGGCTGACATCACGGCGGTGAGTCGTCTCTTTCAACCCGCCATAGTCCTCGGGCCCGATACCCCACCTGGCCATTTCGACCTGGGCACCGCGGCGGTCGATGTCTCCACTCACGGAGAAGGTATCGAAGTCATGGTGACCGAGGTCGGTCGGGCTGACTCGGGCTGACTCCGCGTTCCACGCGGTAGGGTCACCCGCTCATGAGTTCGCTGTATTCGATCAAAGGGTCAGATGAGTCGCTGGTTTCAACGGCGCTGACCGCGCTCGTTCACCAATTGCTGGCGGGTGGCGATCGTGGCGTGATGCTCGAGGATTTCGACGGGGAAGAATATGTGGTGGCGGCGGTTGTCGATGCCGCCCAGACATCTCCTTTCCTGACAGATCGTCGCATCGTGATCGCCCGCGGGCTCGGTCGATTCACTACCGATGACGTGCAACCGCTGGTCTCCTATCTGGCCAACCCGTTGCCAACCACTGACGTCGTGATAACGCTTTCTGGCGGTCGAATACCGAAGTCGCTCACCGAGGCGCTGGCAAAAGCCGGCGCAGTTGTGATCGAAACCGATGTTTCGAGCAACAAGAGGGAACGGGGATTCTGGTTCGATGAGCAGATCGCAGCTGCGGGCTTGCGGTTTGACGGCGATGCTCGCAGCCGGTTTGCCGACCACATTGGCGAAAATGTCAGCTCAGTCGCAGGCCTGCTCGAGACTCTGGTCGCGACCTACGGCACCAAGGCGGTCCTCAAGCTCGCCGACGTCGCCCCGTTTCTCGGTGACGCTGGTTCGGTCGCGCCGTGGGATCTCACCGATGCCATCGATCGCGGCGATACCGCCGTGGCCCTCACGATGTTGCATCGCATGATGGGCTCAGGCGAACGGCATTCGCTACAGATCATGTCGTTGCTGCATACCCAGTACCAGCGTCTGCTCAAGCTGGACGGATCCGGCGTTACCGGCGAGCAGGCTGCAGCCGAGTTGCTCGGCGTAAAGTCTGCGTTTCAGGCCCGTAAGGCCTTGGATCAGTTCCGAAAGCTCGGTCACGATGGTGTCGTCCGAGCCTTCGGTCTGTTGTCCCAAGCCGATCTCGATCTTCGGGGCGCCAAAGACTGGCCCGACGATCTGGTGATGGAGGTGCTGGTCGCCCGACTGAGTCGCCTGGGCGCCGGCACCACGGGGCGGGTCAGCTCGCGGCGTTGAGCTTCTTGGCCAGCCGGCTTTTGCGTCGGGCGGCGGCATTCTTGTGGATGACGCCCTTTGAGACGGCCTTGTCGAGCTTGCGCTGAGCCAGCACCGCAGTAGCGACGGCGTTGTCAGTGCCTACGGCGGCAATGGCGTTCTTTATGCGGGTCTTCAACTCGCTACGGACAGCCTTGTTGCGTTCGGCGGCCTTTGCGTTGGTGAGGATGCGCTTCTTTTGGCTCTTGATGTTGGCCACAGGGCGTTCGGGTCCTTCGTTCGTCGTCAGAAAGCTCGGCCACGCTAGCAGCAATGCAACACCGGACCCAAGCGATGGGCGCGTTGGTTGCTAGCGTAAAGATTTCGCCGGGACCCCTGTTGTCCGCGGCAAACCCCCCTCATGGACCTCGCTCGCATACGTAACTTCTCCATCATCGCCCATATCGATCACGGCAAGTCGACTCTCTCGGACCGCATCCTTGAGCTGACGAAGGCCGTCGACGCTCGAGACATGCGCGCCCAGTATCTGGATTCGATGGACCTGGAAAGGGAACGGGGGATCACGATCAAGGCCCAAAATGTGCGGGTCTACTGGAACGACTTCGTGCTGCACCTGATTGACACTCCGGGGCACGTCGACTTCGGTTACGAGGTCAGTCGTTCGCTGGCCGCATGTGAAGGTGTCGTGCTCGTTGTGGATGCCGCGCAGGGCATCGAGGCCCAGACCCTGGCCAACTGCTACCTGGCGCTGGAGAACGACCTCGAAATCGTCGCCTGCCTCAACAAGATCGACCTACCGGCCGCCGACCCCGATCGTTACGCCGCCGAGATCGAAAAGGTGCTCGGCATCCCCGCCGACCAGATCTTGCGGATAAGCGGCAAGACCGGCGTGGGCGTGCCCGAACTGCTCGACGCGGTCATCGAACGCATACCCGCACCCAAGGGTGACGTGAACGCGCCGTTGCAGGCGCTGATCTTTGACAGCCAGTACGACTCGTATCGTGGCGTGGTGTCCTCGATCCGGGTGATGAACGGTCGGCTCGCTACCGATATGAAACTGCAGTTCATGCAGACCGGCGCATTCCACCAGGCCAACGAGATCGGCATGCGCGCCCCGGTCATCACCCCCGTCAAGGATTTGACGCCGGGTGAGGTTGGCTACCTCATCACCGGTATCAAAGACGTCAGCCAGGCCCGCCCGGGGGAGACGGTAACCGAGGCAGCTCGTCCCGCTTCCATTGCCCTCGATGGCTACATGCAGCCCAAGCCAATGGTGTTCTGCGGCTTGTTCCCGGTCGACGGCGACGACTTCGAAAATCTGCGCGAGAGCCTCGACAAGCTTCGATTGAACGACGCGTCAATCACCTACAGCCCGGAGACTTCCGGTGCATTGGGTTTTGGCTTCCGCTGTGGGTTCCTCGGCCTTTTGCACATGGAGATCGTTCGCGAGCGTCTCGAGCGTGAGTTCAATCTCAATCTGATCGCCACGGCGCCGTCGGTGGAATATCGGGTACACAAGACCAGCGGCGAACAGGTGTTGGTCGACAATCCGGCTGATCTGCCGCCGCCCAATGAGATCGAGTGGATCGAGGAGCCGTACTTTTCGCTCACCATTCTCACCCCCGCCAACTACGCCGGCACCATCATGGAGTTGTGTCAGCAGCGCCGCGGCGACATGGTGAAGATCGAATACCTGTCACCCGAGCGCATGGAAATTGTCTATAAGGTGCCCCTCGCCGAGGTCGTGACCGACTTCTTCGACTCTCTCAAGAGCCGCACCGCCGGGTACGCCTCGATGGATTACGAGCTTTCGGGGTACGAGCGCAGTCACTTGGTGAAGGTCGACATCCTGCTGAATGCCAGTATCGCCGATGCCTTTTCGTCGATCGTGCATCGGGATCGGGCCTACGACTACGGCCGTCGGATGTGCGAGAAGCTGAAGGAACTCATCCCTCGCCAGATGTTCGATGTGCCCATCCAAGCGGCTATCGGCGGGAAGATGATTGCGCGAGAGACGGTGAAGGCCAAGCGAAAGGACGTGCTGGCCAAGTGCTACGGCGGTGACATCACGCGTAAACGCAAGCTGCTCGAGAAGCAAAAAGAGGGCAAGAAGAAGATGAAGTCGATCGGCCGCGTCGAAGTGCCTCAGGAGGCATTCGTCGCTGCCTTACGTCTCAGTGACTAACGACTCTCGCAGCCCGAGTTGCAGCACTACTCGGATACGCACATGTCCGAGGATGCGCAGATCGTTGCGGAGGCCGTCATAGGCGAGTGGAGTTAGGGTGAGGTTGGAAAGCGTCAGGCTCTGCAGCCGTGCCCGTTCGTCGCGCACGATGGCTCCGAGGGCGTCGGTGTCGTCGAGTTCGAGACCGCTCAACTCGCGTAAGGCCGCCATGGCGACCGGGAGGGCCTCGATATCGTCAGGAGTGAGTACCGCGATGTCGTACACCAGCTTGCTGGCGGCCTGAGCAAAACCGAGTTCGGCTTCGACCACGGCAAAGAGGGTGATGGCGGCATCAAGGTCATCATTGACGATGATGCCGTGGCGGATGGCGACGTTGGTGGCCGTGGCGATGGCCCGTTCATGGTGCTCGGTACTGCTCACGTCGGCCCCCTTCGGGCTGGCGAAGCTACTGGCGGTCGTGCTTTGTTCTGATCCCTGCGTAGAGCGTGTTGAGCTTATCCTCTGCCTCGTGGATGGCGGCGAGCTGCGCATCGAGCTCACCGATATCACCGACTTGGCTACAGAGGTAGTCGGCGACAGCCTCCCGCAAAAGACCCGACACCGTGGAACCCTTCGCTCGCGCCAAGGCCTCGAGTCGTTTCATATCACGATCATCGACCGAGAACGTGCCATTTCGAAGCTTGACCGGAGCCACAGTTTGATTGGTTCGGGTTCGGTGCTCAGTGACTGCCATTGGCTGGCCTCCAGGAACGAGCAGCGCCACACCAGTGGGGCGCGCTGCGGAGTGGGTTGAATGAAATCTTACGCTAATCGTGCCGTATGTCGTGCGCCATGGGTGAAAAGCACCATCTCGCAATACGTCACACGTAGAAGTGTTACACAGCCAGCATACATTTGCCATTGTACTGAACAAGAAATACTGCTTACATAATACGTACGAACTACCACGCAGAGGAGGTGCACAATGACAGAAGAGATCCCCCCGACCCAAGACGAGAGTCGCAGGTCGCTCCTGACGATCATGGTCCTCTTTCAGGTCCTGACACTTTGGTCATTCGCAGCTATCGCGATCGTGACGAAATTGGTGTAGCGAGAGCGAACTCGCCACTCGGCACCGGTGGTTTCCGTCCGACTCGTCGGACGGAAACCTCAACCGGCAGGCTTAGATGATGGCCGTCAGCGTTCTGTGGTTCCGTCGGGACCTTCGTTTGGAAGATCATCCTGCGCTTGAGGCCTCCGCTGCGGCGGGGCCGGTTGTCCCCTTGTATGTGATCGATCCCGACCTATGGCATCGGTCGGGACAGCCTCGGTTGGCGTTCCTGCGAACATGTCTGCAGCGTTTGGACGCATCGATGGACGGTCGCTTGGTCATTCGCCACGGCCGCCCCCTTGATGTTGTGGCAGCGTTTGCAGCCGAAGTCGGGGCCCGTCAGGTGTTCGTCACCGGCGATCACTCGCCCTACGGACGGCGACGAGACGATGCGATTGGCCGGGCATTGGAGACACAACACGCCCAACTGGTGCCGTGCGGGACGAACTACGCGGTCGAGCCGGGGCGGGTGCGCAAAGCGGATGGCACGCCGTACGCGGTGTTCACACCGTTCTCCAGGGCGTGGCGACAGGTGGGCTGGCAGCGCCCTCTCGCCGTGCCCGAGGTCGTGTGGCGGGGCAAGCCCGAGATTGCTGGCGATGGCTATCCGCCCAACCCCGCGTGGACCCTCGATCAGACCAGTGCCGGCGAAGAGGCCGCCCAGACCCGATGGGCAGCGTTCGTCGATAGCGGTCTCGATACTTACGATGAGCAGCGCAACAGCCCTGCTATCGATGGCACGAGCCGACTCGGCCCAGACCTGCGATTTGGCACCATCCACCCACGACAACTTCTCGCCGATCTGCAAGCGACCAAGGCACACCAGGTGTTTGCCAGTGAGTTGGCGTGGCGTGATTTCTACGCCGATGTGCTGTGGCATCGGCCCGAGTCGGCGTGGGAAAATCTGCAGGCGAAGATGAACGCGTTGCCTTCTGATACCGACGATCAGGCAAAAGCTCGATTTCGAGCATGGTGCGAGGGCGAGACCGGGTATCCAATCGTGGATGCCGGTATGCGTCAGTTGGCACAAACGGGATTCATGCACAATCGCTTGCGGATGGTGGTGGCGAGCTTCCTGGTGAAGGACCTCCATCTGCCGTGGCAATGGGGTGCGCGACACTTTATGCAGCACCTGATGGATGGCGATATTGCCTCGAACAGTCACGGCTGGCAGTGGACCGCCGGCACGGGTACCGATGCGGCCCCGTATTTCCGGGTCTTCAATCCCATCAGCCAGAGCGAGCGCTTCGACCCCGATGGCACCTTCATTCGCCGGTTCGTCCCCGAGCTCGCCGACCTTTCCGCTCGCGATATCCATGCCCCGTGGGCGCTGCGTCGCGGCATTCCCCTCGGCTATGTCGCACCCGTGGTCGACCACGCCGTCGAGCGAGCGGAGGCCCTTCGGCGCTACGCGATGGTGAGCACGGCGCCGGTTCGGTGACGATCGAGCCCGCCGTGCACCTCCCGCTTGCTCAGCGTCGGTAGACTTACGTGCTAGGAGCCGGAGACGAGCGGGTCACTATGTTGGACGAGCGCAAAACAGCCATACTCCGGGCGGTGGTCCGGGAGTACATCGAGACCGCCCAACCGGTGGGTTCGAACCACGTTGCCCGTTCACAAGGTGTGCAGGTGTCCTCGGCCACTATCCGCAACGAGATGGCAGTTCTCGAGCAGGAAGGGTATCTGCACCAGCCCCATACCTCTGCCGGGCGTGTCCCGACCGACAAGGGCTATCGCTACTTCGTGGATCACCTCTCCGTGCCGGGTCCGCTCGACGTCGGGCGGTCAGAGCAAGTTCGCGACTTCTTCGATTCGAGCCACGGCGCGCTTGAAAAGCTTCTGGGTGACACCAGCCGGTTGTTGGCCGGTCTCACCGATTACGCCGCTGTCGTCATCCGACCATTGGCCGAAGCGGCCACCATTCGTTCGGTGCAGATCGTGAGTCTGTCGAGTCGAATGGCCACCGTGGTTGTGGTGCTTTCGAACGGCAGAGTCGAGAGCGAGATAATCGACGTGGCGCTCGACGCCAGCGAAGCGCGTATCTCAGCCTCGGGGGCTCGGCTCTCGGCATATGTCGTCGGTCGCCCGCTTGCATCGATGGGTGAAATTCCACTCACCGGTGATGCTGCAACCGACGTGATAGTAAACGCCTGTCTGGCGGCCTTTGTTCGCGCCAGTAGGCGACAGCCCGATCAGGCCTTCGTCGGTGGCGCGTCTCACATGGCGCAGGCATTCGATGCCGTTGATGTCGTTCGCAGTGTTCTGCAAGCGCTCGAGCATCAACATCTCGTTGTCGGACTCCTGCGTGATGTGCTTGATCGCGGCTTGTCGGTGGCCATTGGCGCCGAACACGGCGTCGAGCCACTGGCGGCGTGTGCGGTCATTGTGAAGCCGTATGTGGTGGAAGGCGAGGCAGTCGGTACGATTGGTGTCCTCGGGCCAACGCGGATGAATTATCCGCGTGCTCTCGCGGTTGTCGCCGCAGTGAGCGAACAGCTTGGCCGTACCCTCACGGAGAACTGACACCTTGGCCGATTTCTACGCCCTACTCGAAGTGCCCCGCACAGCTAGTGCGGAGGAAATCAAGAAGGCTTACCGGCGTCGGGCCATGAAGCTTCATCCCGATGCCAATCCGAATGATCCCCTCGCGGAGGACCAGTTCAAAGAACTGTCGCGAGCCTATGAGGTGCTGTCCGATCCGTCCGCCCGCCAGCGCTACGACCAGTTCGGTGAAGCCGGCGTGAATGGCAACTCTGGTGGGGGTGGCTCTGGCGATTTCGGCGGCGGGTTCGGTGATATCTTTGACGCGTTCTTCGGCGGTGGTAGTCCCTTCGGTGGAGGAGGACGACAGGGCAATGGCGGTCCGGTCGGCCCGCCCCGCGGGCAAGACCTCGAGGTCGTCGCCGAGATCGAGTTCGAGGCCGCGGTTTTCGGCA
>JAYTVF010000508.1:0-2896 GCA_043744155.1 Acidimicrobiia bacterium
CCGCCGCGCTCAGCCTGCACCAGGTCGGCTTACCGGTGCGCATTTTCGAAAGCGTCGATCAGGTGCAGGGGCTCGGTCTCGGCATCAACCTGTTACCGCACGCGGTACGTGAGCTCGCCGAACTCGGGTTGCTGGACGATCTGATGGCGGCCGGGCTGGCCTCGACCACGCTGTCGTATTTCACCAAGCGGGGCGAACTCATCTGGAGCGAACCACGTGGGCTGGCGGCGGGGTACAAATGGCCGCAGGTGTCGATCAACCGGGGCGAATTGCAGCGCATTCTGTACGCCGCCGCAGCGGAACGCATCGGCGCCGATCGCATCCATACCGCTCACCATCTCGACCGATTCAGTCAGACCGACAGTGGTGTGCATGCTCATTTCGTCAACCGGCGGACAGGCATGGCCGTTGGTGAGGCCCATGGGTCGCTGCTGATCGCGGCCGATGGCATCCACTCGGTGGTGCGTAAGCACTTCTATCCGGGCGAAGGTATGCCGATCTGGAATGGGGCCATCCTGTGGCGGGGATTGGCCGAAGGGCCGCCCGTCTTTGACGGCAAGACGCTGATTTGGGCGGGGCATTCGCGACAGAAATTCGTGTTCTACCCGATCTCAGGTGTGGTCGACGGACGTCAGCAGCTGAACTTCATTGCCGAGTTGGTGTTCGAAGATCGGGTGCTCGCTGAGCGTGAAGACTGGAACAAGGCGGGGGATCTTCATGATTTCCTCCCGTCGTTCGAGGCCTGGAGTTTCGACTGGCTCGACGTGCCTGGCCTCATTCGATCTGCCCCGGGAACGTTCCAATTTCCGATGGTGGACCGGGATCCGCTGCCCTGCTGGACGCATGGTCGGGTGACGCTTTTGGGCGATGCCGCTCACCCGATGTACCCCATCGGATCCAATGGCGCATCGCAGGGCATCCTCGATGCCCGAGCGCTTTCGGGCTGCCTCGCGTCGTATGTCAACGACCCGCTGCGGGCGTTGGAGCGCTACGACGCCGTCCGTCGACCACCGACCGCTGGCATCGTGCTGGCCAACCGGAGCAAAGGCCCCGAGCTTCCTATGACCCTGGTCGAGGAGCGGGCCCCCGATGGCTTCCGCGACATCAATGATGTGATCACGCCCGATGAGGTGCTCCAGGTCACAGAGGGCTACCGCCGTGCCGCCGGTTTCGCTATGGCCGACCTCAACGAGCGTCCCTCGCTCGGCACCGCTGCGTACTGACCGCCTTAACTCAGGCCGCTGAGGGGGTCGAGCACGGGTCGGGTTGGCGGATGACTCGCCCGATGCGCAGCGTGGAACGACGGGAGTGGAGCGCAACGATCGGGGGCGGTGGCGACCGCCCCCGATCACAAGCGCAAGCCCGGTCTGCTACGAGCGGCCGTTGCCATGGCCGGATACGGCTCGCAACGCATCAACGATGCCGTATCCGTAGAACCCGTTGAAGCTGGCATCCCCGACACACAGAGCGTCGAAGTCGGGCGTTCGCTCTTCGGCCGCGTAGGAACGCAATGCAGGTGTCGGGCACGCAGTTGGCGTGGCCGACTTCTTCAAGAGGCGTTCTACCTTGTCGGGGTTCATGGTGAGCCCGCCCGGGTGAGCCCGATCCTTGCGCCCGTACTGGGAGATGATGAGGGCCGCCACTCCCACCGCGTGCGGTGCGGCCATCGAGGTGCCCTGGAAGTATTGGTAGTAGCCGCAGACGCCACCTTGGCAGTCCTGCACCACGTTGGGCACGTTCGGGGTGCCGTCGGGGTTCAGCACACCGTCGATCTGCGCCAAGTAGGCGGGGTACGCCGACAGCACCAGGTTCTCGACGGACTTGTACTTGGGCGTACCGGCGAAATCTCGGAAGAAGCCGCCTGGGGCTGACACGTCGGTCTGCTCGACGCCGTAGTTGCTGTAGTCGGCCTTGGAGGTACTTGGCCCGATGGCAGTGACATTCAAGACGTGATTGCCCTCGCTCGGCATCGACAGGCAAGTGTTGTCGACCGTACGGGGGTGAGCGTCCGCGCCGTAGTCGGGGCTGGTGTCGTCAGAGGTCGGGTTGCCGAGGTCGGTGTGCTCGTTGCCCAAGGCGGCAATGAGCGTGACACCGTGGGCGTGGGCGTAATCGAGTGCACGGTTCGTGGCCGCGATCACCGTGCGCTGTTCCAACTGCTGCTCGGGCGAGTCGGCGGGATTGTTGGCGCAGTTGAACAGCCATGGGTCGGTGTAGAAGCTCATGTTGACCACGTCGATACCGTTGTCACCCGCGTAAGTGAGGGCGTCAATTGTTGGCTGCAGGAAGAAGAAGCCCGAGTCTTGACCGGCTCGAAGGTTGACCAACGAGACGTTCGGCGCGACCCCAGCGATGCCAAGACCGTTGGCCGCGGCAGCGATGGTACCGGCGACGTGCGTGCCGTGGGCGCCTTCATCGACGTCGGCTGCGTCGTTGCACGACTGATCGGGCTCATCGGCGCAAGGCCCGTCGATGGCGGGGATGTCGACGGTGAAGTTGCGGCTGAGTTCTCGGTTGAAGTTCGGGGCGATGTCGGGATGCGACCCGTCGATGCCGGTGTCGATCACGCCTACCAGCACACGCTTGTCGCCGGGCTGCTCCTCATGGGAACCCTGAGCCGTTGCGTGAATCAGCTTCATGTCCCACTGCAGACCGGCCAGCGGCTCCGCTGGATCGACATCACCGTCAGGGTCGGGCACGGGGTCGTGGGTGGCTTTCACCGGCTTGGCCGCAGCGAGGGCGGCAAGGTCATCAGCGGTGAGACGCTCGACATCACCAGCGCCACCAATGCCGCGCCCGCCCGCAGAGGCGGTCTGTCCGATCGGTCGGTTGTGGGCCGCACCGGCCAACGCCGGTTGCAAACCGACGGCATCAACGAAATGCGGATTGGTAGATA
>JAYTVF010000509.1:0-2895 GCA_043744155.1 Acidimicrobiia bacterium
GCTGGAGGTCTCGATGATCAGCACTCGACCGCCTCGTGTCCGAACCGAATCCTCCGCGTGGGCAACCAGCGCTGCGCCGATGCCAGAGCCCTGATGAGCGGGCGAAACCCCGAGGAAGTACAGATTCCACAGGTGAGACGAGAACGGTTCGGGTGCGTAGTAGGCGGCACCGATCACGAGATCGCCGTCATCTTCTCCCACGATCCACAGGTGATCCGATCGCTCGTTACGAACGCTCGAGGAGAGGATCGATTCGACCTCGACCCAATCGTCGGGCCCGAACAGACCCGTGTCGATAGCGATCGCCCGTATGGCGCTGCGATCAGCGAGCGTGGCTGCTCGGATGGTGTGGGGCATACCCGACACAGTAGATGCGAACGAATTCGGGGGGCAGATCGCGGAAGCCGCCATGTCTGCGGAGACCGCGCACCCTCAGTGCGTCGCTGGCCCTGCACGCTCATGCTGAGACGTTTTCTCTGTGATGGCTTTCGTTACACGCGCGGCACGGAAAAGCTCGGCGACTGACCACGCCTGAAACGGGCAACCGGTGGCATCGTGTGGTGTGTCGCCGTTAGTGGTCTCCGACACCGAGCCGAGGCCCCACTCTCCGAGGTGGGCGAGCAGCCCGGAGACTGCGCTGCTGAGGTCGCCACCGAGAGCTGCCATCGAGTCGACGTAGGGGCCGATCCACCACGGCCAGACGGTGCCCTGGTGGTAGGCGCTATCGCGCCCATTTCCGTCACCGCGATGCTGCCCGAGATACCGACGGTCCTCGGGTGGAAGCGATCGCAGGCCAACCGAGGTGATGAGCGATCCGACGTCGGGCAAGGTAGTTGTAGCTGAAACAAGGCCGAGAGCGGACGCAATGAGCTGGTTCGGCCGAACCGTCGAGTCGTCGCCGTCGGGTCCGTCGATGACGTCGTACAGGCCACCCTCGGGACGAATGAAGCGGGCTGTGAACGATGCACGGGCTTGATCCGCAAGCGGCGCGACATCGAGACCTAATGCCACGGCGACATCGAGGCCGCGTACCCACAGCGCATTGACCTCTACGGGCTTTCCTCGGCGGGCCGTCACCGGGTTGCCGCCAACGCGAGCATCCATCCAGGTGAGGGCCCACCCGTGCGCACCCTGGGTCACCAAGCCATCGACATCGACCCGGATGCCGAACCGGGTGCCGATGAGGTGATGGTCGATGATGCTCTGAATGGTCGGGCGAAGGGTCACACCCAGCTGATGATCATGAGTACGTTCGATGTGGCGACCAATGGCGTGGAGAAACCACAGCGTGCCATCGACGGTGTTGTATTCGGTGCCGCCAGCGTCGGCGGTGTTGGCCAACATGCCTTCGGACACCGCAGCGGCCGCCGTCAGCAGCAGCGTGCGACCTTCGGCATGGCGTCCCGTTTCCAGGAATAGGCCTTCGTATGAGGTCATGGTGTCGCGCGACCAGTCGCCGAACCACGGGTACCCGGCCACCACCGTCGGGCCGGATGCGCCCGTGACGATGAACTGGTCGGCGGCGTGGGCGAGCAGTTGTTCCTCTGTGCTTGTTGCTTCGGCCAAGGCGGCGATGTCGGCAAACCGCTGACGAGCGGAGGCGACGATTTCGGCGGCTGCCGGAGGCACTGCCGAACCGCTGGCCCATGCCTCGACCTGAAGTGTGGAGCCGACTGTCAGAGCGGCGCTGAAGCGGCCGGCGCACCACACGTCCTCGGTCGGATTCAGACCGCGCGCGGCCTCCTCTCGATGGTAGACACCCCGATACCATTGACCGGCACGCTCGAAGCCCGGGCCGCGCACGTAGTACGCGCCTTCGAACGAGAACCCCTCTGTGGTGTGCTCGACCGTCGGGTCGTCTCCAGCGAATCGTTCGCCGTGCACGTCTCGCCAGGTGCACAAGGCGGTGACCTCGAGCGAAACCGGGGCGGTGCCAGCATGCAGCAACCGATAGGCGATGCCGGTCGCAGGTTGCTCGTGCAACATGGCGATCTCGGCTTCGAGTACCACCGGGCCGACGGACCAGCGCCAGCGAGGCACACCCTCGATGATCGAAAACTCTGACAGGTCTCGGTATCCGCTCGGCGACATCGCTCCTCCTGACCATTCGTGCGCGGCCAGTTCAATGCGTCGGCCACCGACGATCAGCACCGGGTCTAGGGCGGCCAAGCCCATCATCCGACCGATAGGTGGTGCCGTGGCGATCACCAAAAGACCGTGGTAGCGGCGGGTACTCAGGCCAGCGACGGTGCCCATGGCGAAGCCGCCCAGACCATCGGTCACAAGCCATTCTCGATGAGCGGCGTTGTCGAGCGAGCCGCAGACCTGGCGGCCGAACTTCAGGTACTCACCCGGAGGGATCATGGTCGGTGTAACGCCACGGTGCACACCGAGACGGTATCGGCATTTGCCCAGTCGGGGAGGATATCGCTACCCACCACCCATGATGGATCTGTGGGATGACGGGGACGGGTACTGCTCGGCCCTACTGCGTATGGGGGTGTCAGTCATCAGACCGGCTGGATTGGCCTCGTCGTTGACCTGCCGGCGCTGGCATCTAATGATTCGCGAAGCAAGTCGGCATGGCCGGTATGTCGGGCAGTTTCCTCGATGAGATGCAGCATGATCCAGCGAAGGCTGAATCGCTCGCCGGTGCGGCTATGCGTAAGGGCTGACTTGTCATCGAGAGATTGAGCCGACGCGAACGCCTGACGACTGCGCTCGCACGCGTCGCCGTAGAGACCGCGCAACATGTCGGGGTCGTCATGGATTGCGGAATGGAAATCCCAGTCGGGGTCGTCCCCGAACGGCGCGCTGGCCCATGGCTCGGGGTCTCCGAGTCCGAGGAACCGGTTCTGGAACCAGTCGTCCTCGACCAGAGCCAAGTGCTTCGTT
>JAYTVF010000510.1:0-9701 GCA_043744155.1 Acidimicrobiia bacterium
GGTTGTGTGCTTTTGGCGGGCCGGTTGTGTGCGAACGCCGGTCGGCTCGTCCCACCACATCACCCATCTCACGCGCCTAACTGAACGGCATTGCACCTACGCCCAGTTTGAGCCAGACCCGAGAAGCGAGCCTGTTTAGCTGGCTGAGCTTGTGGGCGGAGGGCTCGTGGTTGCGGCGGTAGCGGGCGTCGCTTTCGTTGGTAGCGGCGCGGCTGGTGTCGTGGTCGGTCCCGCGACCGACGTGACGGCGTTCGGGGTCGGCGTCGAGGTGGCTGGCGACGTGATTGGCGGGGCGGCGGTAGGAGCGGACGCGGCCGGCGCGCTTGCCGACGATGACGGTGAGGACGAGGGTGCGACACTCGACACGGTCGTGCGGCGAGACCCGACGGTGAGCGTCACCATTACTCCCCTCGCAAGCATGGTGCCAGCCTCGGGGCTCATGCGAATGACGGTTCGACCGGGCTCTTCGCCCGTGCCGGTCAAATCCTCAACCGCCCATTCCCAGCCGCGTTGCGACATGATATTCGCGGCGTCGCCCAGGGTAAGTCCGACGACGTTCGGCACGGATCCCATGCCTTGCGGTCTGCCCGGGATGGTCGTGACGGCCGAAGGGGTTTGGAAATGGTCAACGCTGGGCGTCGCCAATTGGCCCCCGATCAGCACCGCGATCATGACGCTGGCGATCGGGATGGCCTTCGTCAGCCAGGTATCGAGGGGAGCGCCCAGCTTGGCGCGACGCCCCGCAGATCGAAGGATCCGATACATAGCACCGGCCACGAGGCTGCAGAAGATCACCTTGAAACCATTCAGCGGGCGAGTCTGCCTGATGAGAACGAAGAGCAGTATTGCGAAGACGAAGAGCAATAGCGCACCTGCGCCGGTCTGGATCAGGTCACCGCTTCCCACGATGCGCGCGGCGGGCCGTCGGGCGCCGACCATCGAGTCTTCGGGAGTCGGTGTTGGCTCCCCGGCCGGGTCGGGAACCGGCGTACCCGACGGCGCGGCCCACGTCGCCGCGGGTCGAGCGCGACCTGTATCGAGCCCGGCTGCGGCGCGCAGTTCTGCGGCGTAGGTGGACGGTGGACCGAGCACCGCTTCAAGATCACCGGCGCCGTCCTCGGCAATCTCGGTGAGATGGTCGTCGAGGCCGTCGAGGATGCTGCGAGCCTGGGCGGGGGAGAGGTCGTTCATAGCCTCGCGTACCCGTCGTGCGTATTCGGCGACCGCAGATGTGGCCAGAGTGTTCATTGTCCATCTCCTGTGTGTGTGGCGAACGCGCCGCCATCGAGTATTCGTCCGATGAGGGACGAGAACGCCAACCAATCACTTCTCTGGGCATCGAGCCCCTTGTGGCCCACGGTGGTCAGCCCGTAGTACTTGCGGTGTGGTCCTTCGTCGGATGGCACTACGTAGCTCGTCAGTAGGCCCTGGGCGAACAACCGGCGCAGCGTTCCGTACACCGAGGCGTCCGCTACCTCTTCAAGCCCGGCCGATCGAAGCCGACGCACCACGTCGTAGCCATACCCGTCCTTCTCGGCGAGTGCGGCGAGGACGACGCCGTCGAGTACCCCTTTGAGCAACTGGGTTCTTTCCATCGCCTGATCCATGTTCTGCACTGTACTGCACATTGCACAGTAGTGGAAGGATGTGTTGCTTTTGTTCAATCGGCAAGAGTCCTCGTACGTTCATCAGATGACTCGTCGCGCCCTGCTTTCTGTTTTCGACAAGACCGGCATCGTCGAGTTCGTCCAAGACCTAGTCGGTCTTGGTTGGCAGATCGTCTCCAGCGGCGGCACCGCTCGGGTGCTGCGCGATGCGGGCCTACCGGTCACCGACGTGGCTGAGCTGACTGGCGTGCCGGCGATTCTCGGGCATCGGGTCGTGACATTGCATCCAAAGATTCACGGCGGGCTTTTGGCCGATCTCGATGATGCCAGCCATGTCGCCGACCTCGAGCGGTACGACATTGAGCCGTTCGCCCTCGTGGCGGTGAACCTCTACCCGTTCCGGAGCCAACCCGGCATCGACATGATCGACATCGGTGGGCCCGCCATGGTGCGCGCCGCCGCCAAGAACCACGCCCACGTCGGCGTCGTCGTGTCGCCGTCCGACTATGGTGCCGTCGTCAACGAACTGAAGGCATCGGGCGCGCTTTCGGGAGAAACTCGCCGATCCTTGGCCCGAGCCGCGTTCGCGCACACCGCAGCCTACGACGCCGAGGTCGTCACCTGGTTCGACGCGACCGCGGAGGACGTCACCACGTTGCCCGAGACCTTGCATCTGGCCCTCGAGAAGTCACAGCCGCTGCGGTACGGGGAGAATCCGCACCAGAGCGGCGCCCGCTACCGTCGCATCGGGGCCACCAGTTGGTGGGATCAGGCGGTGCAGCACAACGGGAAGGAAATGAGTTACCTCAACGTATACGACACCGAGGCGGCATGGCGCCTTGTCAACAAGTTCGACAAACCCGCTGCAGTCGTCGTGAAGCATGCAAACCCCTGCGGCGTGGCCATTGCAGACTGCATTGAAGATGCGTACCGACATGCTCACGCATGTGACCCGGTATCCGCCTTCGGTGGCATCGTTGCCGTCAATCGCACCGTCTCGGCTGAACTCGCCACTGATCTCGGCGGTGTCTTCACCGAGGTGATCGTGGCTCCGGGCTACCACCCTGACGCGCTCGAGATCCTGTCGAAGAAGGCGAACCTGCGGGTGCTGTCGGCCCCTCATCCGGGCCAGGATCCGCTCGACATTCGAGGGGTCGACGGTGGCCTGTTGGTGCAGGACCGGGATTTGGTCTCCACCGATCGATCAGGGTGGCGCGTCGTCAGTCGCCGCCAGCCGACCGATGCGGAGTGGCGTGACCTGCTGCTGGGGTGGGTGGTGGTGGCCGCTGTGAGTTCGAACGCCATCGTCGTGACCCGTGATGAGCAGGCGATCGGCATCGGCGCGGGACAGCAGAATCGGCTTGATTCGGCGCGGATCGCCGTGGAGAAAGCCGCGGATCGTGCCCCGGGCGGATCGGCGGCGAGCGACGCGTTCTTCCCCTTCCGCGACGGCCTCGACGCGCTGGCGGCCGCAGGCATCAGCGCGGCAATCGAACCCGGTGGCAGTATGCGCGATGCGGATGTGATCGCGGCGGCCGACGATCACGACATGGCGCTGGTGTTCACTGGTGAACGTCACTTCAAACACTGACAGACCGACCTACCACCCCGTTTTCGGTCATTGAAGTGGGTCGAATTAGGGTCTAGACATGGCTTCCACACCTCTTGCACCTGTCCGCGTCGCTGTCACCGGGGCCGCTGGCCAAATCGGTTATAGCCTGCTGTTCCGCATAGCGTCGGGCGCCATGCTCGGACCCAAGCAGCCCATCATCCTGCAGCTGCTCGAGGTGACCCCTGCCCTCGGTGCGCTGGGTGGCGTCGTCATGGAACTCGATGATTGCGCCTTCCCGTTGTTGGCCGGCGTCGTGGCCACCGATGACCCGAATATTGCGTTCAAGGACGCTGATTACGCCCTGCTGGTCGGTGCCATGCCTCGCAAGGAAGGTATGGAGCGTTCCGACCTCCTCGCCGCCAACGGAGGCATCTTCAAACCCCAGGGCGAGGCCATTGCCAAGCACGCCAACCCCGATATCAAGGTGCTGGTCGTCGGCAATCCGGCCAATACCAATGCTCTCATCGCCCGTGAAAGCGCTATGAAAGTAAAGGGCACCAAGGTCAACCCCGCGAACTTCACCGCCATGACCCGTCTCGATCACAACCGCGCCGTTACGCAGATTGCGCAGCGGTTGAATGTCGCAGTCACCGACGTGAAGCGCATGACGATCTGGGGCAATCACTCCGTCACGCAGTACCCCGACCTGTTCAACTGCAAGGTCGGCGGCAAGAGTGCCGCCGGTCTGGTGAAGGACCGTGCGTGGATCCGCAAGACCTACGTACCGACCGTCGCCAAGCGCGGCGCGGCCATTATCGCCGCCCGTAAATTGTCCTCTGCGGCGAGCGCTGCGAACGCCGCAATTGACCACATGCACGACTGGGCGCTTGGCACCGCCAAGCGTGATTGGGTCTCGATGGGTATCCCGTCCGACGGCTCCTACGGCGTGCCCGAGGGATTGATCTCGTCATTCCCGGTGACGTGCGAGGGTGGTCGTTACCGCATTGTGCAGGGTCTGAAGCTCAATGCCTTCAGCCAGAAGTTTGTCGACGCGTCCGTCGCCGAACTGATGGAGGAGCGTCAAGCGGTGAAGGACCTCGGCCTCATCTGAGCGTATTTCGCCAGTGATCAAGAGCCCGTGCAACCACCTGGGTTGCACGGGTTTTACGTGCGTAGCGGCTCAGAGCCGCCGAAACGACCAGGCCGATGGTCGACCCTGGTGATACGGCATGACGCCGTGAAACAGTCGAGGGTTGGCATCGAAGACCAGGGGGAGGAAGAAGTGATCGCCCTCCCACATCGGCAGCGGAGGCATCGATTCGTGGCCCAGCAGCCGATGCTTGTCGATCCAGTGCAGGGTGCCTTCGTCGTTGCTTTTCGGAGCCGAACCCGACCATTGGGTGATGAGGAAGATAAAGCCAATCCAGTCTTGGAGGTTCGGGCCGAACCCGGGCCAATTGACCGTGCCTCGAAGCGTCATGTCGATAACCGTCAAAGACGCTTCCTCGTCGATCTCACGCATCATTCCCGACGCCACATCTTCGTTGGCTTCAAGTTTGCCGCCCAGACCGTTGTACTTGCCCAGGTGATCGTCGCTGGCTCGGGCGGTGCGATGCACCATCAGCACGCGATCGGCGTCGGCATCCCACACATAGCCGAGGGTGCCGATGATCGGTGTGTACGGCATCAGGAAACGGCGACGCGAATCGCGACCTCGGTCATGGCATCGACCCCTCGCCGAAGTTCGTCGTCGGTCACCCGCTCAAATGTTCCCGATTCGGTGAACAACAGGTCCGAAACGGTCATCATCGCCACCGCAGCGACATGACGCAGCGCCGCCACGGTGTAGAGCGTCGCCACCTCCATCTCGATGCCGAGATGGCCACGATCGGCGAGTCGGGCTAAGCGCCCCTGGTCGGGATCATAAAACACGTCGCTCGTGGCCACGGGCCCAACGTGCAGTGGTAGCCCTCGATCACGCACCGCACTGACGGCCGCTTCCAACAGCGCGAAATCCGCGGTCGGGGCGTGTGCTTCCCCCAAAGTGTAGGTCGACGTGACCGAATCGAGTGCGGTGGCCGACATGGCGATGACAACATCAGCCATACGTAGCCCGGCCTTCAGCGCACCACACGTGCCGATGCGGATCAGCCGAGTAGCTCCGAGTTGGACAAGTTCCTCGTAGTAGATCGCCGCTGAGGCACCACCCATGCCGACAGCATGCACGCTGATCGGCTTGCCCTCGTAGGATCCGGTAAAGCCGAGCATGCCTCGCTCGCTATTGACTTGTCGGGCATCGGTGAGGAATGTACGAGCGACATACTCGCAGCGGCGGGGATCGCCAGGGCACAATACGGCTTGGGCGATATCGCCCGGATTCGCTCGGATATGGATCGGCATGAACCCAACCTAGATTGTCTTAACGATGAGATTTCGGATGGGCCCGCCGTGCCGGGCCGTCACCGCGCCGCAGACGCACGACGACGTCGAGTCCGCCGCCGTCGGCTTGGTCGAGCCGAATCGTGCCATTGTCAGCGGCCAACATGCTGGCCGCAATCGACAGGCCGAGCCCCGTGCCGCCAAATCCGTCAGTTTGGCTCGGGTCCTTGCGCCAGAAGCGGTCAAAAGCCCGAGCTCGTTCTAGGGCCGAAAGCCCGGGCCCGTTGTCGACGACGTGAATGTCGATGTGTTCGGCCTCGGCCCGCGCAATGAGCGCGATGGCCCGATGGTGGCGCGTCGATTGTCCGAGGGCGTCAAAGGCGTTCGCGATGAGGTTGTCGAGCACCTGGCTCAGCCGGTCACCGTTCGACATCACCGTGAGCCCCGGTTCGCAGAGGCACGTCATGGCGATGGAGCGTTCACTGGCGAAAGGCTCCCAGTCGGTGGTGCGCGACTCGAGAAATGGTTTGAGCAAGACGGGTTGACTGTCATTCCAGCCGGTCGGTCGGTCGGCGCGAGCCAAGGTCAAAAGCCCGTCGACCATGCGGGAGAGTCGGTCGGTTTGGGCCACCGCCTGCTCAAGATCCTCACGCCCCTGCTCAGTGACGTCTCCCTCGAGGTTTTCTAGCCGCAGGCGCAGCCCGGTGAGCGGCGTGCGCAGTTGATGAGACGCATCGGCGATGAAGGTCTGCTGTCGCTTCACCAGGCGTTCGAGCCCATCGGCGGTGCGGTTGAACGCAGTGCGAAGCGAGACCACCTCGGGGGGACCACCGACGTCGGGCGCGCGCCGGTCGAGTTGGCCATCGCCGAAGGCGACCGCAGCACGCTCGAGTTCTCTGATCGGTCGGGCGATGTAGCGGGAAATAACCACACCGATAACCGCGACCAGCACCAACGACACCAGCGATGTCAGCGCGATTGCTCGCCAGAAGTCAACCACGTCACTTTGCACCGCGGTTGTTGGGAAAGACAACCGAACGGCGCCGATTATCGTGTCGGCCCGCACCACGGGCACCACGACAAAGGCCAGATCGGTATTCAAGGTGATGGAGCGCCGATGACCCGTCACCACGGCACGGCTCGCGAACATGTCGACGATTTCGGGGCGATCGGCCATATTCGTACCGAACTTTTCGAGTGCGTTGGCGTCCTGTGAGCTGTCGAGGATGACTCTGCCGTCACGGGTCAGTACGACGGCGCGTAATTCACCCTGAAAGTTTGCGTGAATCCAGTCGCTATCAGAGGCGCGTGGTGCCCCGGAGTCGACAGATTCCTCCACTTGGCTCGCCAGAAGAAAGGCATCCTGTACAAGGCCATGGGTGAGCTCGGACACTCGTCGTTTCTTGTAGTTGAAGCCCAGCGGATAGGTGAGGATAGCCAGCACGGCAAGCGTGATGGCAAGGTAGCTGGCCAGAAGCCGCCGAGTCACCCGGGCGCTCGGAGTCGGAAACCGACGCCGCGAACGGTTTCTATCCAGGCGGGGTCGCCCATCTTCTTGCGAAGCGAGGCGATATGCACATCGAGCGTCTTGGTCGGTCCGTACCAATGGCGGTCCCACACCTGGTCGATGATCTCGCCTCGGGTGCGCAATGCGCCGGGATCCTCGGCCAAAATGGCCAACAGGTCGTACTCCTTTGGGGTGAGCACGACTTCTTCAGTGCCAAGAAGCACGCGATGCGAGCGGCGGTCGATAGTGAGGTCGCCGACGTGTTGCGGTCCGTCGCTGTCGCTGGTCGTCACCTCGGTAGCTGGACCGCTCGTATCTGCATCGGGCGGCGCTGCATTGGTACGACGGGTCACGGCCCGAATGCGGGCAATCAGTTCCCGGCTGCCGAACGGTTTGACCACATAGTCATCGGCGCCAAGCTCAAGCCCGAGCACGCGGTCGATCTCTTCGCCTCGGGCGGTGACCACGATGATGGGCGTCGTGCTGGCCGCTCGCAACGCTTTGCATACGTCGAGCCCGTCCATATCCGGCAGCCCGAGGTCGAGCAGAATCAGATCGGTGCCCTCGGCGGCCAGCGCAGCGGCCCCGGATGCCACCCATGTCACGTCATACCCATCGCGCGACAGGGCGCGCTGTAGAGGCTCGGCTATGGCCCTGTCATCCTCGACGAGAAGAATCCGCACGTTGATACGATGCCACGAAAAGGCCCCCGTGTCGGCAACTTCACCATTTCCTTACCTTGTGTTAGCGGTGCACTGTGAGTGCGGCTCGTAAGGTTGACCTCATGCAACGACGCAGGAATCTCATCTTGGGGTCCGCCATCGTGTCCGCGGTCTTGGTTTGTGTCGCTGCGGCCGCGGCCAATGCCGCGCTGCTGCGTCAGGGTCGCAGCGATCAGTTCCATCCCTCCGGTCGGCTCTCGTTACCTGTCGCCGCTCGCCCGGTGCAAATGCCTTCGTCCCCACCGGCGACGCAGGCTCAGATAACACCGACCACGCCGACCGTAGGTTCGACGGCTGCGTCCACCGTCGCCACCGGCAGTACCGATACGTTGTTGGCTGCGGGTGCGGCTGCGGTCGCCAGTGCCAAGACCACTGCGGTTGTGTCGCCGAAGGCCGACGTTTCCGAGGCTGATCCGGGTGCTTCGGGTCCGGATGAATCTGCGGTCCCGGTTGAACTCTCACCGTTGAGCGCGCCGCGATCCACGTCTCGCACGACGAACTCGTCTGGGCGCAGCACCGCACCGTCCTTGCCGACCTCCGTGGCAGCGTCATCATCGGTTGCCCGTTCAACGGTGACCACGTCGGCCGTCCGGCCACCGAGCCAGGCCCCAACTACCGAGGCTCATGTTGACGATGCCACGACCTCAACGACGGAACCTCACCGCGCGGAATCAACGCCATCCACCACCCGGCAACGCACTACAACCACACAAAAGCACGATGACGCAAAGCCAAACGACGACTGAATTCGTACGATCGGCCCGCCGGCCGTAATCTCAGCGACATGGCTGCGATGAAGAAAATTGGTGTGATCGGTAGCGGGCTTATGGGCTCAGGCATTGCCGAGGTGTGTGCCCGAGCGGGTCTTGAGGTGGTTGTGCGTGAGGTGCACGCGGCCGCGGCCGAGGCGGGCATGGCCCGTCTGACCAACTCATTCGATCGGGCCATTCGGGCGGGAAAGATCACTGAGGTCGACCGTGACGGTGCCCTTCAGCGCGTAACGTTCACCACCGATCTCGCCGATCTGGCCGACCGAGACCTGGTGATCGAAGCCGCGGTCGAGGACGAAGGCCTCAAGACCTCGATCTTTCGTGATCTCGACGCCATCGTCACCAATCCGGCCGCCATTTTGGCCTCCAATACGAGTTCGATCCCTATTACTCGGCTGGGCGCAGTAACGAATCGTCCCGAAAATGTGCTCGGTATGCACTTCTTCAACCCGGTTCCGGTACTTCGGCTTTGCGAGCTCGTGCCCGGTGCTCGCACGTCATCCGACACCGTCGCTCGAGCTGAAACGTTCGCCACTGAGCAACTGCACAAGACAGTCATCAAGAGCAAGGATCAAGCCGGCTTTATCGTGAACGCGCTGCTGGTGCCCTACATTTTGGCCGCGATTCGCATGTATGCGACCGGCTTCGCTTCAGCGGACGATATTGACAACGGCATGGTGGAGGGCTGCGCCCACCCCATGGGTCCGCTGCGACTGGCCGACCTCATCGGCCTCGACACGCTCCTCTTCGTGGCCAACAGTCTGTACGCCGAGTTCAAAGAGCCGTTGTACGCACCCCCGTCATTGCTTTTGCGGATGGTCGAAGCTGGACTACTTGGACGAAAGTCCGGCCGCGGTTTCTTCGACTACGCCCGGTAGGCGGGCACCTATCTGACAGTTTCAAGCGGCTCGTTGCTCTGCCGTAGCTGTACGAGCAACGCGATCAGGCGTCATCGGGAGGTTGTCATACCTGTTTGTCGCAGGTGTCGGTTGCTACTTCAAGAACTTGCTGGTGGTGTTATCGGCTAGCACCTTGCCGTCGGTCTGGCAGGTTGCGCAGTAGTTGACTTTGTAGTGCGAATACGAGACCTCTCGAACTGTGTCTCCACACTGCGTACACACAAGCCCGGTGCGGTTATGCATGGCGGCGGGACGCTGCTTGGAT
>JAYTVF010000511.1:0-2865 GCA_043744155.1 Acidimicrobiia bacterium
CCAGTGGGTCAGCAACGCTTCGTCCGGCCGGATCAGAGAGGTCGGAGCATCGACGCCGAGCCGACCCAACTCAATCGCCCACGCCGCCCACAGAGCGTCAGTCGGTTCCCGTAGTTCCGGGAAGTCGAACATGGGCAGCGAACTGAACATCACGCCCCCTCCGCCGTTTGGCTCGCCCGCTTGGGTCGCCGGCTCGGTTCCTTACGCACGCACGCCGAGGCGTTTGAACTGCGGGCGGGGGCGGGCGCCAACATCGGCCGGATTGGCCGGCTGGCACTTCGGCCGTACGGCGTATCGGACGAACAGCGAGCCGTAGTTCCGGAAGAGGCCCGCACCCTCTGAGGCGACTGACTCACACCCCAGTTGACGGGTCATCGCCGGCAGCTTGAACCAGGCCACATTGGGTCGGGCATGGTGGGTCACGTGCAGATTGTTGTTGAGAAAGAGCAAGGCGAAGAAACCGCGTGACTTCACGATCGCCGTACGGCCCTGCACCGTGGGTGCCCATGTGTGCTCGGCGAACGAACGCACCAGGGTGAACGACGTGCCTCCGTAGACGGCACCAAGCACAAATTCCCACACCGGCATCCGGGTCACGCCGAGTATCCATACGCCGGTGATGCAAACGGGGATGATGTGGCCGAGCCAAATGCGTCGGGTTCGTCCAGCGTCGTGGAGAAGGGCGGCCCACTGACTCTTGGCGTACCGGCAAATCACGATGGCCGGGCCGATGACGAATCGGCCGATCAATGTGCGGTTGATCCACAGGACGACGCGCATCGCCAGTGAGAGCGCAGCCCATTCGGACCCACTGCGATAGGTGGACTCGGGGTCGTCGTACGGGTCGGTAAGGAAGTCGTCGCGGTGATGCTGCAGGTGGGTGCTGCGGTAGTCCGCAAAGGGGAGCCACAGGTTCATGGTGAACGTGGCCAGGGCATTCGCCAGGCGTTCATTTCGGACACCGTTACCGTGAAGTAGTTCGTGTTGCAGGGACCCGTGCCATGCCGAAATCAGGGCGAGACCGACCACATTCAAGTACCAGGGAATGGAGCGATGGAAGAGGCTGACCATGGCGAACCCGCCGTAGACCCCGAGGATGACGAAAACGGTCGGCCACTGCGTCGCCCGTTGCTGTATCGGCCGATTGGCCACCCGAAAACACCGCTGCCCTTCTGGTCTGTAGTCCCCACCAGTATCGACCATCTTCGATGGCTACAAAAGGTTCTTTTGCCTGTTCGTACCGGAACTTCGTGAAGATTGGGTTTCCCGACCTACTTCAGATGCGCAAAACCCTCAATACGCTCTGCGTACCTATCACTGCAAGAATTTGAGAACCGCATCGATGAAGCCGAACGCTTCGGGGGTGGCGAAGTGATCAGTTCTGCGCAGCACCTTGAGCGTGGCGTTGGGGAAGGCGGCGGCAAGTTCGTCGGAAGGTCCGGCGAAGTCATTGTCGCCGATACAGATGAGCACCTGACTTGTCACCCGCCCGCAGGACTCCCGTGTCACCGGGTCAACGGGTATGGGTCGACGCAGGCAGGCGATGAGGGCGTCGGTGTCGTTGCCCGGCTGCTTGGCATAACGGGCCATAGCCTCGGCCCAACCGTTCGCTCCATCGGCGCCGCGAATGGCGTCGGCAATCGCATCAGCGGAATTGGAGGCTTGGGGGTCCGGGTCGAGTAGCCGGTTGCCGATGCCGGCGAGCACGATCCGTCGGAACCGCTCGGGGTGTTGGGTCGCCGTGTGGAGCAAGGTCATGGCCCCGAGGGAGAAGCCGACCGCATCTACGGGTTCGTCGGGCAGGACATCGAGAATCCGGGCACCCAGATCGGCGTAGTCAGCCGAATCGTGGGGCTTCGGGGCGGTCCCGTGGCCGAGAAGGTCCACACCGATGATGTCTGTTCGCCCGATATCGGAAAGCAACATGTCCCATCCGGGGGCCTTCCACGTGTGGGCGAACGACCCACCCCAACCATGCACGAGAACAACCGGTCGACCCATGGTTCCGAGGTTACCGAGACCCGGCCCTCTCCAGCCAGCCAGGTCGGTTGATTCCGGGTGCATCGATTCGAGTTTCCGGTGATGCGTCGATACATTCGCAGCTATGACCGCACCCGTTCTTGCCGTACGTGTTGACGCCTCCGAGGTTGGAATGTCGGCCGATCGTCTGAGTCGCATTGCCACACACTTCCGGCGGTACGTGGACGACGGCCGTCTGCCGGGGTGGCTCATTGCGGTGAACCGTGGCGCCAAGACGGTGTATCTCGAAACCAATGGTCTGCGAGACATGGAGGCTGGCGCACCGATGGAGCTCGACACGGTGTTCCGGATGTACTCGATGACGAAGCCCATTACGTCGGTGGCGGCGATGATGCTTTACGAACGAGGGCTGCTTGATCTCAACGATCCGGTATCAAAATACGTGCCGTGTTTCGGCGAACAACGGGTGTACTTGCGCGGCCCAGCGACGAGTGCGGCCACGGCCCCGCAGACCTCACCAATGACCATTGCCCACCTACTGACCCACACCTCCGGGCTCACCTACGGATTTACGTACGCCAATGGCATGGACCATCTCTACCGCCAAGCCGGATTCGAGTGGGGTACGCCCGCCGGCATGGATCTGCAGGCGTGTTGCGAGGCGTGGGCTCGTATCCCGTTGGTATTTCAGCCGGGGGCGGAGTGGAACTACTCAGTGTCAACGGACGTTCTGGGGCGCGTCGTCGAAGTGGTGAGCGGACCACGGCTCGACGAGTTCTTCAGTGACCATATTTTCGGTCCGCTGGGGATGGTGGACACCGCCTTCTGGTGCGACGATACGCGCGCTGATCGTTTGGCGGCGCTGTACGTACCGACTCCGGGGAC
>JAYTVF010000512.1:0-9556 GCA_043744155.1 Acidimicrobiia bacterium
CTCGCCGTCGTAGCCGCCGCCTGCGGATCATCGACCACGAAGACCTCTACGGCCAGCGGAGGCGCTGGCCCGACCATGGGCAAGTGCACCGTGACGGGCAAGGCCAACTCGATCAAGCTCAAGCCCGTCAAGGCTGGCGTGCTCACGATACAAACTGCCCTGCCCGCCCCGGGCTGGTTCAACGGCGACGAGCCGTCCAAGATCCAAGACGGCTACGAGTACTGCATGGCCGCAGAGATCGCCCACCGGGCCGGCCTGTCAAAAGTCGAGGTTGTCAACGTCGACTTCGACCAGCTTGTTTCGGCCGGCACGAAAGACTTCGACATGGCCTTGGCCGAGATCTCCATTACCGACAAGCGCAAGGCTGTCGTCGACTTCTCCGTGCCTTACTTCGCCTCCGACATCGGCATTCTGGCCAAGAAGGACGCCAAGATCACGAGCACCGCTGACCTGAAGAAGCTCAAGCTCGGGGTGCAAAAGGCCACCACCGGTGCCGATTTCATCACGGCCAAGGTCGCCCAGGACGCCAAGGTGTTCGAGGCAGCCGCCGACCTGTTCAGTGCGCTCGACTCGGGCGCCGTTGACGTGGTGTTCACCGACACCTCAATTGTGCAGGAGCAGGAGAAGAAGTCGGCCGGTTCCGAGAAGGTCGTCGGCCAGTACAAGACCGGCGAATCATACGGCGCGCTCTACCCCAAGGGCTCGGCCAACAAGACCGAGATCGATAAGGCCATCACCGCCATGATCAGCGAAAAGGTGACCAATGCGCTGGCCACCAAGTATCTGTCGGGCGATCCGTCAGCGCCGCCGTTCTTCACGGCATAAGTACGACAACCGGTGGCATCATCGCTGACGAGTACGGGTTCACGCGGCGCGGCTCCGCGCCGGGTGGCTCCCGTCGCCCAGGTGTACAAAAGACGATCCTTGCTCGCCCTGATCTTCAGCGTCGCCGTCGTTGGGCTGATGTGGATGGGGTTATCGTCATTTCGCCATTCGCTCGCACTCAGCAGTTTTGATGTCACCGGGCAGCCGCCCAAAACATCGTTCGAGGTGGTTCGGTGCGGCAGCCAGAGCCGGTTCAAGTTCGGTCGCACCGGCGAGAAGGACAACCAAGAAACGGGCGAGCGAGCCGGCGCCACCCGAGTAAGCGTCCCGTCGGGATGTTGGCAGATACGCGCCGATGCCGACGGCTCCAAGGGCCTCTTACCACTCACCGCTCACGCACCGGTAAAGGGCGGCGAACGCATCGCCACGATGCTGGCCCTATTGGCCGGCGTGGCGTCGCTCGGTCTGCTCTATCCAGCAGTGCGCGGACTCGGCGAATCTCGCCAGGCGCAGGCGGCGCTGGCAGTGAACGACACCATCGAAGCGCGCATCCGTGGTGATCAGGCCCGCCAATGGACATCGTACGTGTTTGGTGTCGGCGCCGCCGTGTTCGTCACCGCGGTGTTACTTCTGTTCATGTCTCTGGCAAATGGCCAGGTCAGGACACCTTTTTTTAAGTTCTCGCTGATGACGGGCAAGTTCGGCCTCATTGTCCGCAAGTTCGGGATCAACGTCAAGATCTTCCTGGCCGCCGAGGTGTTGGTGCTCGTCTGGGGACTGGTCGTGGCCATTGCCCGGCTCGCCCCGGGTAAGGCCGGGGCACCCGTGCGATGGCTGGCCATCTTCTACATCGACCTCTTTCGCGGCATTCCTGCGGTGATCACGCTGACGATCATGGACTACGGTCTCAAGAAGTCCGGCTTACCGTTCCTTTCCAAACTCGATGATCTGTGGTTCGCCGTTATCGCCCTCACCCTCACCTACGGCGCCTACGTGGCCGAGGTGTACCGGGCTGGCATCGAGTCGATCCACTGGAGCCAGATGGCTGCGGCCCGTTCACTTGGCCTGTCGTATGGCCAGACGATGAAGGAGGTCATCGTGCCTCAGGCAGTGCGGCGCATCATCCCACCCCTCTTGAACGACTTCATCGGGTTGCAGAAAGACACCTCTCTGGTGAGCTTTATCGGCGTGACAGAGGCCTTCGGACAGGCTCGCATTCTGAACTCGGCCTATTTCAACATCTCGGCCATCACGCTCGTGGCCTTCATCTTCTACATCATCACGGTGCCTCAAGCCCGCTTCGTCGACCGGATGATCGCCCGCGATCAAGCCAAGACCCGCGGAGGGAGTTGAGATGACCTCATTCATCGAGATGCGCCAGGTAGAGAAGAACTTCGGGCACAATCGGGTCCTGCGCGGTGTAAATCTAGACGTGAAGGAGCATCAGGTCGTCTGCCTTATCGGGCCGTCCGGATGCGGAAAGTCGACACTGCTGCGTTGTATCAACGCCCTCGAATCCATCGACGGAGGCGAGATCCGAATCGATGGCGATCGAGTCTCAGGAGCCGGTGTCGACGTGAATGCGCTTCGCCAGGACGTCGGGATCGTCTTTCAGAGCTTCAATCTGTTCCCGCACAAATCGGTGCTGCAAAACGTGACGCTGGCCCCCGTGAAGGTGCTCGGTCTTGATCGAGCAGCCGCCGAAGATCGGGCCATGACGCTGCTCAAGCGCATCGGACTCGACCACAAAGCGGCCGAGTATCCCGACCGCTTGTCGGGCGGGCAGCAACAGCGCGTCGCCATCGCCCGAGCCTTGGCCATGCAACCTCGCGTGATGTTGCTGGATGAGATCACCTCCGCCCTCGACCCCGAATTGGTGTCAGAGGTACTCAACATCGTGCGCGACCTCGCTACTGAGGGCATGACGATGCTGCTGGCCACCCACGAGATGGGCTTCGCTAAGGAAGTGGCGTCGAAGGTGTGCTTCCTCTACGAGGGCGTGGTCCACGAGGAGGGTCCGCCGAGCCAGATCTTCGGCAACCCCACCCAAGAACGCACACGGGCATTCCTACGCTCGATCATCGAGGCTGGCCGCCTGTAGAAAGGCTTCTGTACAACACCCCTCGCGTAGGGTGGGAGCTATGAACGGCGAGTTGACGAACCTTTCAACAGACACTCGCTACGTCGTGATCGATGTCGAGACCAGCGGCCTGTCGGCCCGACGCGATCGTATCCTGCAAGTTGCCGCCGTCGAAGTACAGCGAGACGGCACCATCGTGAACGAGTGGGCTACCCACGTGCGCCCGCGGTTTGGTCGGTTCGGACGAGTCGGTCCAACCCACGTGCACGGGTTAACCGCGGCCTCGCTCGGTTCGGCGCCGGTGTTCCGGGTCATCGCACCCGACCTCGCCCAACGGTTGGAGGGCGCGGTGATCGTCGGCCACAATGTCGACTTCGACTGGGATTTCGTCACCAGATCACTCCGCCGGGTTGGCGTGCCGCTGGCGCCATCTGCCCGCCTCTGCACGCTCGACCTGTCTCGCTCACTCGATCCCGAAAAACTGGTGCGCCACAAGCTCAGCGAAGTCTGCGCCCGCAACGGGGTCGAACTCGCCAAGGCCCACGACGCCTTAGCCGACGCTCGGGCCACCGCCCAGGTACTGCCTCGGCTCCTTGACCAAGCCGGGCTCGACCCCACGTCGTTGGAACAGCATCGGGCGTATCGGTCAAGAACCACCCCCGGGCGACGCCGCAAGAAAAAGTCCTGGTGGCATTGGTAGCAGCACCTCAGCTGTAGCGCGCCAGTACCCGCGCCGCGACGTGGCGGCCGAGGTCGCGCCACGCGGTTGGCGAGAGCACCTCGACGTTGGTGCCGAGGCGCAGGAGTAACCGTTCCAACCACGGCTCTCCCGACACGAAAAGATCTATCTCAAAGGTACCGTCGGCCTGGGCGCGCACATCTTGCACCGGGTAACGGTCGACGATCCACCGTGCCGACGGTTGCACCCGCAACGTCACCGCGCTCAGGTGAGATGCTGGGCCGAACCATCCCTCGGCGGGAGGCGCCACGTCACGGTGCTCGAAGTAGGTGCCAGCCGGGGTACCCGCTTCGATTCGGTCGATCCGGAAGCGACGCTCCTCCCCTGTCAGGGAATCGTCGGCCGCCACATACCAGTCACCTCGGTCGGCAAATACCGCCTGCGGAGCCAACACCCGCTCGGTGCGCTCGTCACGTCGTGCGGTGTAGTAGGTCACCGCCAGATGTTCGCGTTGCTCGACCGCGGCCAACACCATGTCGAGCAACGGTGGTCGCTCAAGATCGATGGCGACAATCGGGGAGGCGCCGAGCGCGGTCTCGAGCTTGCGTAAGGCTCGGTCGAGCGCGCCGCCCGCAGTAGCCCCCGGCATAGCCATGGCCGCCCGACCGGCGGCAGCCAACGAAAATCCCTCCGCTGAGGTAAGGCGTAAGGGGCGGGTGAACAGCCGAGGTACGCCCATATGGATCACGCCGTCTTCGACATACAAATCGATCATTTCATCGACATAGGGCGGCAACCCGCACATCGATGCCCGCTCGAGATCGGTGATCAGCTGTTTCTCGCTGACATCGAATCGACGGGCCGTTTCGGCCACGGTCGCTTCGCCGCGTTCCATCAGCCACGGCAGGAGCAACAGCAATCGACGGAACCGCTCGGCGGCGGGCTGAGGTCCCTTGGTCATGCGACACCGACCATCCGGACGAGCCAGGCTATGACCGACGTCCGAACCTCCGGCGGTCCGAGCACCTCAGCATGATCAGCCAGTCCGAAGAGCCAAGCCTGGAAGGCGTCGACGTTCGCGCACGGTACCTGCACGATCACCGAACCGTCAGATGATCGTTCCACCACGTTGTGGGCACCCACTTCTGTTTCCACGCGTTGGGCCCGCAATGCGTCGACCCGAACCGACGCTTGCGCAGCCGATGCGGAGCCCACCATCTTCGGGTCATCGGAAAAAGCCAAGGCCGGATCGAATCCGGGCGACACAACGAAACTCGCTTCGATACCGACGGTGACCGCTCCCTCGATGCGGTCGACGCGAAATGTACGTTCGGCGCCCGCTTGGTGCTCGAACCCGACGACGTACCAGAAGCCCTCCCGAGACAACAAACCCCATGGCTCGAGCCTTCTCGGTCGATCCCGGTACATGAACTCGACGATCGCCCGGCTGAGGTGGGCAGCGAACAACGGGGCCAGGGCCGGCAATGACGGCAACGCCGCGGTCATGTCGACCCCGTCATCACCACTGTTGGTTGTACCCAGTTTCAGCAGGGCCTCCTCGCCCCAATCGACGCCGAGGCGCACGGCTGCAACCGCCAACTGCAGAGCGCGCTTTTCTTCATCGGTAAGGCCAAGATCGCCCAACTCATAGGCCCGCCGATCAATCCAGTAACCGGTAGCACCATCGTTCAACACCGTTTGCTGTAGCGGAATACCTTGGCCCCGCAAGATAGTCTTGTCTCGTTCGAACGCACCCCGACGGCCGGCCAATTCTTTGGGGTACTGACCGTGCATCTGATGAACGATGCGATCAAGAGTGAGCGGCACCTTGGTCTCGAGTAGCACGGCCAGCAGGTTGGTGAGCCGTTCGAGCTGATCGGCCATCTAAGAAGACCGGAGGGCCTGGGGCAGGTGTTCCATGCCCGACAGCTGCGTGAGGCTGAAGATGAAGTGCTTGCCGACCGCCAGGGTACGAAGCCGGCTTACCGAGGCGTGGCCGAGCCGAAAGCGATCCCACTCCCAGGGAACCGGTCTGAGGCCGAGTAGGTGGCTGATGGCCACGGTATTGGTTCCGGCGTGAGCAACCCACACAAGCCGCCGACCAGGAGCTTCTACATCCCACAATGGCAGCTCTGAGCCCGCGACCTGGTGGATGCCGCGCTCGGCCAAGAAGGCGGTCAACCCCCGGTGAATACGCGCAGTAAAGTCGCGCATCGTCTCCCCACCGGGCAAACCACCCCAGCGTTCGTCATGGTGAAGCGACGCTTCGACCTTGTAGGCCGAAGCCGCCACCTCGGCCGGTTCGCCGTGCCAATCCGGTTCACGGCATTCCTGCATCCACGGCACCATTACCGCCTCGCGGTTCTGCCTCTTCGCGAGCGGCGCGGCCGTCTGGCGCGCCCGGACCAAGGGGGACACAAAGAGCTCGTCGAACTGCTCGTCGGCCAGCGCGTCGGCGAGATGCTCGGCTTGAGCGAATCCCTGCTCGGTGAGCAACGGATCAACGACACAGAGGCCGTCGCGAATCCATTCGGGTTGACCGTGGCGCAGCATCACAATTTCCACGCAAAGACGGTAGCGCCAACACCTACGCTGCGGCGATGCGATGGACAGTGCACGGCCAAAGATTCCTGTACGAGAGTCACTGGATGAACCTGGCCCTGGTCGATGTCGAAATCCCCGGACATAACCGATTCGAGCACCACGTCATGCGAATGCCTCGGCCCGCCGCCGCCACGGTGGTGTGCGACCCCGAGCGTGGTGTGCTTCTGCTCTGGCGACATCGCTTCATTACCGACACTTGGGGATGGGAAATCCCAGGCGGCGGTGTGGAGGATGGCGAGCAATTGGCCGTGGCAGCCGCCCGAGAGGTCGTAGAAGAAACAGGTTGGCAGCCCGGCCCGGTGCGCCAACTGGCGACCTTGACTCCCGGAAGCGGGCATAGCGATCTGATCTTCCACATCTTTCGGGCGGACGGAGCGACCTATGTCGGGCCACCGGCCGATGCCTTCGAATCCGAGCGGATCGAATGGCTGTCGTGGGGTCGCGTGAAAGAAGAACTGGTGGCGGGCCGCATCCTGGATGGCCTATCGATGACGGGACTGCTGTGGGTTCTGTCCGGCCTGCCCGCCCAAACTCGTTCGGGTCGGACAAGCAGTGAGCGTCGTGTGCCACTCGTTTGACTTTCAAGGGTAGGTCCGAGAACCTGAACCCATGACTTCTCTCCGATTCGACTGGACCTTCGCAGACGTCTTGGCCGTTCTGGATCGTCCCTTTCACGACTTGCTGGCCGAGGCGCACCAAACGCACCGCGCCCACTTCGATCCCTCGGTGGTCGAAGGGGCCATGCTGTTGTCGATAAAGACCGGCGCCTGCCCCGAGGATTGCGCCTACTGTCCGCAATCGGCGAAGTGGTCGACCGATCTCACCCCGCAGCGGTTGATGGAAACCACCGAGGTCGTCACCGCGGCCCAGGCCGCTCAGAAAGCCGGAGCCACGCGATTCTGTCTAGGAGCGGCGTGGCGCGAACCAAGCGATCGTCAGGTAGAACAGGTCGCAGACCACATCACCGCTGTCGCCGCGCTCGGCATGGAAACCTGCGTGACACTGGGGATGCTGACCGATTCGCAGGCCTATCGGTTGGCCGAAGCCGGCCTCGATTTCTACAACCACAACCTCGATACGTCCCCGGAGTTCTACGGCACGATCATCACGACTCGTACCTACGACGACCGACTGCAGACGCTGGCCCGAGTGCGAAAGGCCGGCGTCAAATTGTGCTGCGGCGGCATCGTCGGCATGGGTGAGGACCGCAGAGTGCGCGCCGGGCTTTTGTTGCAACTGGCTCGGCTGCAACCCCACCCCGAAAGCGTGCCGATCAACCTGCTGGTGCAGGTGCCCGGCACGCCTCTCCATGGCACCACGCCGCTTGACGGGCTCGAACTGGTGCGCACGATTGCCGCCGCCAGGGTGCTCATGCCACTCTCCGTGGTACGGCTGTCTGCTGGCCGAAATGAAATGTCCGACGAACTGCAAGCGCTGTGTCTGCATGCGGGGGCCAGCAGCATCTTTCTGGGCGACAAGCTGCTCACCACCGACAATCCGGGCGAATCGAACGACCACGCACTGCTCAATAAACTCGACATGAGAATCGCCGCAGCTCCCGTTGCGGCTACCCTCTAGCCCCTATGGGCGGCCAAAAACCTCAGCTTCTGGCTGCCATCGATGTTGGCACCAACTCCTTTCATCTGGTTATCGCCAAGGTCTCCGCCTCCGGACGCATCGAGGTCGTCACCCGCGAACGTGAGATGGTGCGCCTCGGCAAGGGTGGCGATGACATGCGCGAACTCGATGCCGATGCCATGGATCGGGGTATTGCCGCCCTTGGCCGTATGAAGCGACTGGCCGACGGTGCCGGGGCTCCGCTGCGAGCTATCGCCACAAGTGCGGTGCGCGAGGCGGCCAATGCTGATCGCTTCCTGACCCGAGCCCGGGCCGAAGCCGGTGTCGACGTCGAAGTGGTCACTGGATTGGAGGAAGCCCGCCTGATTTACCTCGGCGTGCTGCAAGCCCTGCCCGTCTTTGACAAGCGTCTCCTCCTGTGCGATATCGGCGGTGGCTCCACCGAACTGCTGCTCGGATACCGGGGCGAGACGATCGATGCCCGCAGTTTCAAGTTGGGCGCGGTGCGCTTGACCGACCGGTTCTTCGGCTCGGGCAAGGTGCGTGGCGGCGAACTGAAAGCCTGCCGGGCTCACGTGCGTTCGGTCATCGCTCCGTTTCATCACCTGATCGGGTCGGGGGCGTTCGAGGTAGCCATCGGCTCATCCGGTACCGCCGAAACCGTCGCCCGCATTGCCCATGCCCGGCGAAACGCCGCACCCCTGCGCACCTACAACGGCTTTGAGATCAGCGCCGCTGAGATTCACGAGGTCTGCGACCTGCTGGCATCCACGAAGCCCGAGGATCGGGCCGCCATTGCCGGCATGGATCCCAAGCGCGCCGACATCGCGCTGGCCGGCGCGGTAATCCTCGACGAGGTTGCGACTGGATTCGACATGAAATCCCTCGTCATCTCCGATTTCGCTCTTCGAGAAGGCATCCTGCTCGACACACTGTCGCGCTTCGACGGCGACGAGCTGCATCATCTCCGCGACATCTCTCGGCGGAGTGTGCGCCGACTTCTCGAGGCTTGTGATGACGAAACGGCCCACGCCGAACATGTCGCGAAATTGTCCACTCAATTGTTTGACGAGACCCAGGTTTTGCACGGGCTACCGGCGGACTGCCGGGACTACCTCGAGGCGGCCGCGCTCTTGGCCAATGTCGGTCTGTTCGTGTCGCATTCCAAGCACCATCAGCACAGCTACTACTTGATCCGTAACTCTGACGCCTTGGCCGGCCTGACCGACACCGAGATCGAGATTATTGCCCTGGTGGCTCGATATCACCGCAAAGGACTCCCCAAAAACGATCACCCCGAATTCGCCCGTATCCGCCCCGACCAGCAACACATCGTGCGCGTCTTGGCCGGCCTTGTGCGCATCGCGATCGGCCTTGATCGTCGCCACGATGGGCGCGTGACCGGGGTCTCCGTCCGGCGAAATAGGGACGGTCTGTCGATCCTGGTGCAGGCGCCGCCCGGCACGGACTTGAGCCTGGAGACCTACGCTGCGGATGAACGACGGGGGCTTCTGGCCGAGGCCCTGGCCCTGCCCGTGACCATCACCGTCACGTAGGCACAACTCCCCTCGGTGGATTCGGCGTGGATTCTCGGCGGCGCGCTATGTGCGGTAGGCACAACGGTCCTAGCGTGGTCGGTCGGGCACCGGCCCGCCCAACGTGAGGAGCTGTCTTGTCTCGATCTTCAACGGTAGGGATGGCGCGCGCCATCATGCTGTCAATCAGCCTCTTGACTGCGGCGTGTGCCTCGTCATCACCCGCAACCCAAGCCCTGGCGCCAAGCACGCCAG
>JAYTVF010000513.1:0-2837 GCA_043744155.1 Acidimicrobiia bacterium
TTCCATTCGACGCCCATATGGCCAAAGAGCGCGCTGATGGCCCGGAACGCCACGGTCGAGACTCGCCCGGTGTTGTGCGCTGGCGAGGGACCGACATGGGAGCCCATAAGCTCGGGGGCGAGGAACAGGCCAACCCCACGCTGGATCAGCTGGCGGTCGAGCGCGTCGTTGCAGTCACTCGTCCATACCCGCCGGGCGTATTCAAGGATGCCGAAATCGATTCGGCCGCCTCCCGAGCAGCACGACTCGATCTCAACCTTGGGATGCCGTTGGGTGAGCCGCGCCAACAGCGCATAGAGCGCCTTGGTTTGGCGGTGTGTCGCTGCCCGGCCAGCGTGCGACGCGTGCACCAACTCACGATTCATATCCCACTTGAGATACGAAATGTCGTTGTCTCGCAACAGACCGTCGAGGCGTTCGAAGAGATACTCGGTTACCTCGGGATTCGTGAGATCGAGCACCAACTGATTGCGGCCGAGTACGGGCGGGTAGCCATGATCGACCAACACCCATTCCGGGTGGGCGCGGTACAGATCCGAGTCGGGATTCACCATTTCTGGCTCGACCCACAGACCGAACTCGAGCCCGAGAGAGGTGACCAGCTTGATGAGCGGACCCAACCCGTCGGGCCAAACATCTGGGTCAACCCACCAATCGCCCAACCCGGCGTGGTCATCACGACGAGCATGAAACCAGCCGTCGTCAAGAACGAACCGCTCAATGCCGACGTCTGCCGCCGCCGAAGCCAGCTCGGAGAGCGTGGCCAGATCGTGGTTGAAGTACACCGCTTCCCAGGTATTGAGCGTTATCGGCCGAGGTCGCGTCGGGTGCGAGGAGCGCGAACGCAGATAACGATGGAAGGCCCGACTCACGCGGTGCAGCCCGGTTTCGGAGGTCGCGGCGTAGATCCACGGGGTGGTGTACGTCTCGCCGGGGGCAAGCACGACCTCACCCGGCATCAGCAACTCGCCCGCCTGCACATGGCGGCGACCATCGGCATGAGCGTCGAAGTGGATGGAGGAATTTCCGCTCCATCCGACATGCACGCCCCAGACGTCGCCTGACTGCTCGGAGAAACCGCTGGAGCCAACAAAGGCAACCGGCGGGCGGTCGTGAGAGGTGCGACCAGCGCGACTCTCGACAATGCGCGTGCCTGATGGCCACGATTCGCGCACCACTTGATACTCAAAGGTATGACGACCGGCAAAGGTGATGGTCTCAACGGCATGTCCGGGTAGCGGTAAGGAAAGCCGAAGGGCGTCGAGCTCATAGGAAGTGTCGGCGGTATTGGTGAGCGTTGCCTGTATCCGCAACACTCCCGACGGTTCGAGCCGTAGCGTCGTCGACAGCACCAAACCCGCCACCAGGTCTTCGGACACCGACACCACTTCGTTCGCACCGACAACGTCGGACGAGGTCGTGGAGACAACGGAGAACCGGGGCGCCCATCCCGAGCCGTCGGCGCGGCGCCCTTCGATCCCAGGTCGGCCAAGAAACCCGGATCCGTGCTCGGGCACAAGTGTGAGCGGTGCACTGACATCCAACCCGCCAGGGGCCAGCGGCCGATGGACCAGGTCGACCACGGCCTTCACGGCCCCCATACCGAGCGAGGCGCCCCAATGCAAGATGGCCGGCGCTGCGCCCGAAAGATCAACAACGACGCTGACCTCCGCTGCACGCAAGTGAACTATTGAGCTGCGGTTCATCACGGATAGCAACCCCAGATGCCAAATCGAAGAAGTGAATACTGCTGGTATCAACACCGACTTCGAGTCGATCACCGAGTCGCACACGTTACCGGGGCGACAAGCGACCGATGAACTCATGGCGAGATTTCACTGCTTTGGTTCCACGGCGCACCCCGTCGATCGCCGCCGGCGTTGCAGCAGCCGCAGCCGCAGCAACGAGCCGCGGTCGAAGCCTCCTCGCATTGTTCGGGCTTGCGACGAGGGAGTCTTCGAGCTTTGGTACTCTGCGGTTTCGGCCCGGCCACCTGGGCTCAGGCCCGTACCTATTTCGGTTGATTGTCGCCTGGCCCGGGTATGTTCGGTACGACAACTCATTCGTCAGGAGGTCTCCAATGACCACGCTGCAGTACCGACCTAACACCGCTCTGATGGTGATCGATGTACAAAATGGCGTCGTACACGAGGCTTATCACCGCGACGTCGTGGTGGCCAATGTTGCCGACTTAGTCGGGAAAGCACGGCGCCAGAAGGTACCTGTCATCTGGGTACAGCACTCCGACGCTCAGCTCGAGCGCGGAAGCAATGCCTGGCAGATCGTGCCCGAATTGCACCCTTTAGCCTCCGAGCCCATGATCGAGAAGCACTACGGGGATTCGTTCGAGGACACGAACCTCGAAGCGGTGTTGGCTGGCCTCGACGTCGGGAGACTGGTGATTTCCGGGGCACAAACCGACGCCTGCATCCGATCAACGCTGCACGGCGCATTTGCTCGCGGCTATGACGCCACGCTGGTGAGCGACGCCCATACCACCGAGGACCAGAGCTCGTGGGGTGCACCACCTCCCGAACAGGTCATTGCCCACACCAACCTTTATTGGACACATCAGTCCGCCCCCGGCCGCACCGCTGGCACCGTTTCGACCATCGAGGTCGACTTCGCGCCCCACGAGATCTTTCGGCCAACAGACCCGATTTGACTCGCTGGTCCTCGGTTTCATAGCGACGGGCCCCGGCTCCCGATTCCACCGGGAACCTGCTGTGCCACGTGGAGAAATTGCGCCCGCGTGTAAGCCAACCCAAACAACCCGACCCGGCAGAGGGTGATCGCTACAGTTGCGCACGTCCCCCACGTTGGCGGACGAGCTCGAC
>JAYTVF010000514.1:0-2830 GCA_043744155.1 Acidimicrobiia bacterium
GCGGGGTACCCTGACCGCCATGACCACAGAACAGATACGGCTTACTCGCTACAGCCACGGCGCCGGTTGAGGCTGCAAGCTCGGTCCGAGTGACCTGGCGCAGGTTCTGCGCCCCTTCGAACCGATGGGCCACCCCGACCTTCTGGTCGGATTGGCCAACGGTGACGACGCTGCGGTGTGGCGTCGTGCGAACGGGCGCGCCCTGATTGCCACCGTCGATTTCTTCACTCCCGTGGTCGATGATGCACGAACCTGGGGACGGATCGCGTCGGCCAACTCGGCCAGCGACGTCTACGCCATGGGTGGCACACCACTTTTCGCTCTGAACGTCGTTGCGTGGCCCAAGAGTGACTTGCCTATGGCGCTGCTGGGCGAGGTGCTCGAGGGCGCCGCCGACATTGCTCGAATTGGGGGATGGCCGGTCGTAGGGGGCCATTCGATCGATGGAGCCGAGCCGCTGTTTGGCCAGGTGTTCATCGGTGAGGTCGACGAAGCAGACCTGCTCACGAATGTCGGGGCGCGCCCCGGTGACACGCTGGTATTGACCAAGCCCCTCGGTACGGGGGTGATTTCCACCGCGGTCAAACGCCTCGGGCCCGAGGCCATCGTGGCCGGTGGCGCACTGTCCGAGTCGTACGCGGCCGCCGTAAAGGCGATGACTACCCTCAACGCCCAAGCCGCGGCAGCAGCGCGAGCGGTCGGCGCATCGTGCGCGACCGATGTGACCGGTTTCGGCCTGGCTGGGCACCTGTTCAAGCTATTGCACGGAAGCGGCGTCGCCGCCCAGATCGACGTCAAGTCTTTACCACTTTTGCCGGGCGTTCACGACCTCATCCGAGCCAACATGGTGCCCGGCGGCACGGTCCGAAATCTCGAATTTGTCGGCGATGCCCTGGTCGGGGGCACAGACCTCGACCGCTTTGTGTTCGGCGATCCGCAAACCTCAGGTGGGTTGCTGGTGGCGGTTCCCCCCGGCGAAACCTTCGACCTGCCCGGTAGCCGGGTTATCGGTGTCGTGGTGGCAGGCCATCCGGGCCGGATCTCCCTGTCCTGAGAATCGTGTGCGAAACTGTGGTGGATGAAGGCCGCAGTGATCTACGAGAGCTTGACCGGAAATACGCGTACCTTGGCCGGCAAGATCGGCGACGAACTGCGCGTCCGGGGCATCACTGCCACGGTATGTCCGATCACCAACATCGACTTGCAGGCAGTATCGGAGGCCGACGTCGTGTTCGTCGGCAGCTGGACCGACGGTCTCTTTTTCGTCGGGCAGCGGCCCGGTCGGGCCGGTCGTATCCAGACCATGCCGACAATGGCGGAAAAGAAGGTCGCCGTGTTCTGCACCTTTGCCCTTGACCCGGGCAAGGTGGTGGCAAAGATGACCTATTTACTGCAGCATCGGGGTGCCCAGGTTATTGGAGGCATGGCCGTTCGCCGGGATGATCTCGACCAAGGCGCCATCGATATCGTCGAGGGTACTCTGGCCGCAGTCCTGGTGTGATCCGCCGGCTGCTCGCCGCCGGCGTATTGCTGATGGCGGGTTGCTCAGCATCTTCTCCGTCGTCCGACGCGCCGCCCGCGAATGCGGAGACGACCGTCGTTTCCACGACCGTCGTTCCGACGGCCCCGGTTCCCACGAAGGTGTCCGCTGAGGTCGCATCGACGACAACGATCGCGACCTCGACAAAGCCAGCAACCTCGGCGGACGTTTCGACAACTTCGGCGGACGTGTCAGGTACATCGCCCTCGACGACGCTGCCTGCGGTGGCGGGGACCGATGCAGCGGGAGGCGTGGGCGATGCTCTGTTTCCGGGCCTAGGGAATGCCGGTATCGATGTTACTCATATCGACCTCGCTCTCTCTTGGTCGCCCGCCGACCATGCGTTGACCGCCACGGCCACGCTCGACATCACCGCGCTCTCCCCTTTGGCATCATTCCACCTCGATTTCTCCGGATTCGACCTCGACGAGGTTGTCGTCAACGACCGGTCCGCCGGAGCGAGTCGAACGGGCGGCGAATTGATCGTGACCCCAACAGCGACGCTGGGTACCGGTCCGTTCCACGTTCGAATTCGGTACCACGGGATTCCGGAACCAGGAGCCGACACCGTCGGTCGACCACTCGGCTGGTTATCGACGGCGTCGGGCGGTGCCTACACGTTGGCCGAACCGGGCGGCGCTCACTACTGGTTCCCGTCGAATGATCACCCGAGCGACAAGGCCACCTACACCCTGCACATCGAAGTGCCAGAGCCGCTCGTAGCAGTCGGCAACGGCCAGTTGGTTTCGACAACGGCCACACGAAGTCGGCGCACCTACACCTATGCAGCGGCCGAACCGATGGCCAGCTATTTGGTATTGGTAGCGATCGATCGTTACCGCATCGTTGAGCGAAACTCCCCGTCGGGTTTACCGTTACGGTCAGTTGAACCATCCTCGTGGACCACGCCGGGTGAGTATCTCGACGTCACTGGTGAAATGCTCGACTTCTTCAGCAACCGATTCGGGCCGTATCCGTTCGCGAGCTATGGGTTGTTGTTCGCCGATTCGGTGAGAAACCTGGCCATGGAGACTCAGACAATCTCGCTGTTTTCCGCCGCCGACATGCATGGCGTACGCGGTGATGACGAGTCGTTCCTGGCCCATGAGCTTGCTCACCAATGGTTCGGCGACGCGGTGTCGCCCATTCGTTGGAACGATGTTTGGCTGAACGAGAGCTTCGCCACCTACGCCGAATGGCTCTGGACGTTTCGAGACGACCCACAGAGTCTTGACCGTCTGGCCGAAGCGAACCGCAGATCGTCGGTCGGCGACCGAGATCGAGGAACAA
>JAYTVF010000515.1:0-9462 GCA_043744155.1 Acidimicrobiia bacterium
GTGTCGGTGCCATCCATTCGTACGAGGGCATCGCGCACGACCGCAGCCGAGGCCGGACGGCCGTCGGGGCTGCGGGTCAGGCAACTCGAGATAAGGTCGTCGAGCGGACGAGGTACTCCTGGGCGCAGCGTGCGAACCGGCCGAACTGACCGCTGGAGGCGGGCCAACGCGGTGGCGGCGTCGGTTTCGGCATCGAAGGGCACCTGGCCGGTGAGGCATTCGTGCAGTACGACACCGAGTGAATACAGGTCGCTGCGGGGGTCGGTCGGGACGCCCAACACTTGCTCGGGCGACAGGTATTTGGCGGTACCGACCATGACGTTGTCGAGCGTGATGTCATTGGTACGTCCAACGGCGGTGGCGATGCCGAAGTCGGTGAGCAGTACCCGTTGCGCCGGGGTGATCAAGATATTGGCCGGTTTCACATCACGATGCACGAGGCCACCCCGATGGGCGGCATCGAGGGCGTCGGAGAGGGCGATCCCGATATGCACGGTGTCAGCAATGGACAGGCGGCCCTCATCGTCGAGTAGTTGACGCAGGCTGCGACCCGGCACCAGTTCCATGATGACGGCCTCAAGACCGTTCTCATTGACGGTATCGAAAACATTGACGATATTGGGATGATTCAGGCGGGCGGCCGCCACCGCTTCACGCCGAAACCGTTCGACCACCAGCGGGTCCGCGGCGAAATCGGCACGCAGCAGCTTGACCGCCACCTTGCGGTCCAACACGATGTCGGTCGCCGTCCACACTTCGGCCACCCCACCAAAGGCCAGGGGTCGCTCCAGCCGATATCGGCCTCCGAGCACACGCGCGCCGTTTCCACCCGCGTCCGTGGTCACCGGTGGGCGCCCGACGTTGGCGCGGCTGGCATCAAGCGGGCACCTGGAACACGACGCCGATAGCCCCGATGCCCGAGTGACTGCCGATCACTGCGCCGATATCGCCGACGACGATCACACCGGGGTAGATCGTCTTGAGTTGGGCGACGAGGGCATCGACGTCGGAGGTCGACGCGTGTACCACGGCCAAATTGTCGATCGACCCACGTGAAGCGATCTCCGCCTTGACCTTGGCGACCAAGAACGCCATAGCCTTGGAGCGGGTGCGCTGTTTGCCACCCTCTTCCACCCGGCCATCTCGTACTTCGATGATCGGTTTGATCGACAACACTGACGCCAAAAGCGCCTTTGCATTGCCGATTCGGCCACTTTTCTTCAGGTTTTCCAGGGTATCGAGAGCGGCCCAGACCTGCGTACGCGCCGCCAACGACGTAACGAGCGCCACGACTTCGGCCTGATCAGCCCCGGCCGCCGCGGCTCGGGCGGCGGCAACAGCGATCATTCCCTGGCCAATGGTGACCGATCGAGAGTCAACGACGGTGACCGCGATGTCATCGGCGACCGATCGTGCCGCCAACTCAGCGGACTGCTTGGTGGCCGACAACTCGCCGGAAAGCGCCACAACCACGATGCCGGTGGCACCCTCGGCCAGCAATGATCGATAGGCGACTTCGAACGATCCGGGGGAGGGAGCAGCCGTTTCTGGGATGACGGCCGATGCTCGTGACCGCTTCCAGAATTCTTCCACGGTCAGATCGCGCCGATCGATGAACTCGTCACCACCGAATCGGATCGACAACGGGACGATGTTTATCCCCAGCTCGTCGGCAAGGGCTTGGGGGAGATCACAGGCGGAATCAGTGACGATGCGTACAGGCACGTAGGAAAACTAACCGGTCTGGGTGCTGGCTGGGTGCCGTATCGAGTCGAGGAACGACTGTTTTCGACGGCGAGCCCGCCGAGCATGGGAGATCCACCATGTCGCCAGAATGACTCCGGCGCTGACGGTGACGGCGATGCTGATCCCACCGAACGCGAAGGCCTTCAGCGTAATGACGCCGGTGGTGAGGGCTTCGCCGCCGTTGGGGGGAAAGATGGCGATGACGATCGGGTACTGACCCTCGCGGGCATCGATGGGGATGTTGTCTTTGAACAGACCGTTGACAAGCGTGACGACTCTGTCGTTCTCGGGGAAAGTCGCCTTGCCACCGACCTGACTGAAATGCAGGCGAACCCGCAACGGTTCCGCGTGTTTGGAGGTTAGGCGCAGCGGAATGGTCACGCGTCCGACCGATCCCAGGGTGAATGGGCTGTCTCCAACAGGGTCGATAGCATGGCGAAGGGGCTCGGTGGCCGCCTTAGCTGCTTGGAAATAGGCGGCTCGCTGCGTTTCGGTCAAGGAGGTCGACAGCGCTGCGGTCAAGAGTTGCGTCGGATCGGCGGAGGGCACGGTGGTCATTGAGGCCAAGGCGGCAATGTCGAGTTGCACCAAGGTCATCTGGGCCCCGACATCTCGGACCGGCACGGGGTCGACTGCCTGAAAGCTCGTCGTCACCGCAGTTCCGTTGGCTCGGCGCGGCGCCGGGACGTCGGCGCGAAGCTGGCTGACCGTCACGGGTTTCACGCCGCCGCTCGTTGTGAGCAGGCCCAGTAACTGCTCGAGCGCATCGCCGGGCGTGCTCTTCCATTGGGTGGGAAGCACGAGGACGATCCCCGGTTGTGCCGCTGCGAGGGTCGGACTCAACGCCTCGATGCCAGCCAGAACGGATCGAGCGGCCAGAAAAGGGTCAACTCTCGCGTCGAGCAGCGGCGCGAGTTCGGCACTGCCGACCAACGCTGTCGTCAGGGTCGGTCCGCCCTCGCGATCGACGACGGCAACCGGACCGCTGGTCGACGAATCCCCGCTGCTGGCGCTCTGCATCAAGGCCGGGTCGGTGACAAGGGTGACCAACCCACCCGACCGGGCGACCCGGATTCCGTCGCGATCGAGCGGGAACGCCACGTAACGCGTACCGGAGTCGACCGGTTCCGTACCGAGCCAGCGTCCCACAGCCTGCGAGCCCGCCCGTATCCGCTGGACGTAGATATCACTCAACCCCAGCCGAGCGGCTCGACTGGGGTCGAGCGCGATATCGGTATCGATGATGATTTCGCCGCGCCGGGCCGTCTCGGCCAGCCGGCGGGCGAGGGCGAGGTCATCGCTGGCGATTGAGGTTGCCAAGGCGTCGATCACATCAGGACGGATCGCCAGGGTGAGAGGTACGCCCGGCATGCGCTGGCTCAATCGATCGAGGGCCACCAGTTGGTCGTGGGTCGCCTCGTCGAGCCGGCGGGTGCCATCGGGCTGCCAGGTGGGTGAGCTGTCGATGGGCACGACCACGGCCACATCGACCGGTCGACTCGCGGGATCGGTGCGCAAAAGAAAGGTCGTCACCTGCGCCACAGGTGTGGCGCCATCCAGCAATTTGATCACCACGGGGTAGAGGCCTGGGTTGCGAAGGTGGAACGTGCCAGCCCGATCATCCCGGCTGGTGGGCACCGCCAGGACGATGCGACGATCCGAGCCGATATCGGTCGCCACGCCGACCCGCAATCCGGGGAAGAACTGCTGACCACGAACAACGCCCTTGGTGGCTGCCGTCACCGCGGCGGCGTCGCCATCCACGGGAAGATAGACATCTAGGGTGACCACTGAGCCGGTCGGTGCATTGGTGGTCTCGACGGTAAAGGTGGCGGTGCCATCGGGTGGTACGGACGATGATTCGGCCACCAATCGAAGCATTGGATCACTAACCGCACCGGATAGAGCACTGAGGGAGACGCCAGTGGTGGCCGCTGTGGTGGCTGTGGCGGCACTGGCCCGAGCGGTGGGCAGGCTGGTTGTGCGGGCCGTTGCAGTCGCCACGGCCGCTGTGGCCGCCGTGGCGGCACTGGCCCGTGCAGCAGGGAGGGCAGCCGTGCCGACCCCGAGCACTCCGATGGCGATGGCGGCCCGGAGTGTGGCCCGGAGTGTGGCTCGGAGTGTGGCCTGTGTTGGGATGTCGACCATCAGGCGCGGGCCTCCGACAACGTGCGACGGTGACAACTCACGATGTACCCAACGAAAAGCCGATCACGCCGAGACGTTCGGTTTGCAGCACGAAGCCGTGGCGTTCGTACAGCATCCGGGCCCGAACGTTGTCGACCTGAGTGTTGATGGTCACCGACTCTACGCCTCGCCGACCCAAGCGTTGGAGCGCGTCGATCAGCAGTGCGCTGGCATACCCACGACCTTCCTGATCGGGATGGATCGCCAAGCGCTGGATGAATCCCCGCCTCCCCGAGCACCCGCTGATGAGGTAGCCAATGGGTTTCTCGCCGATGCTGATCGTGCGCAGCCGGCTGATCTGGGTGGCGAGGAGGGCGTCTCGAAGGGCCACGGTGTCGAAATGCCAGAACGGTTCGAAGGCCAGATAGTCGAGATCGGCAATGGCCTGATCGGGGCTGTGGCGGCGGATCGGAGGGGTTCCTCCGATCGACCACCAAGTCCGGGCCGGGGGATGAGCCAGGTTCAGGAGATGTAGTTCCTGGATGAGGGTGCCGGCCGCAGCCAGAAACGGGGCCTGGTCGGGCGGGCGCAGTGCTTGCGTTATGACGGCTGATAACCCCAGGTCGCGGCACGCGTCGACCGCTCGGGATACGAGGGCAGCGTCGGGTGCGCCTCGATCCGCCACGAGAACAAGGGTGGCGGGACGCTCGCGGTTCTTCGGGGGAATCACCCGAACGGCGCGCCACCCAGACCGGATCACGATCGGTGCGAGCACTACGCCCCGGTTGTCCCTCGACCCAAACGAGCGCGGCGCGAGTTTCACTGGCGATCAACGGTAGTTGTGTCGACCGCCATGTGCCCATCAGCACAACCAACAGCGCGCAACAATAAGGTGATGTCGATGACTTTACGCCGGCTCGTGTGCTGTCTGACGCTCGTGTTGGGCGTTGGGGCTTGTGGTGGTTCCACCGTGACGGCCGCGCAGGGTGCACCCGAAGGTAAGCCTCTGACGCAGTCCCAGGCCGAGATCCTGGCATCGGTGTTGGTAAAAAACTATGACGGTGGCGGCGCAATATTTTCCGTCGCGATGCCGGGACCATCCCAGACCACCGTTGCGCTGCGGGGAATGCTCGATTTCGTCAACGGGATTGGCCAGGGAACCTGGCAGACGGTAACGGCGGGCGTCGCCACCGACCGACCCGAAGGCGGCGTTTTCTGGACGGCGCACGAGGTGATCGAACAGATTCCGGGCCTCACCGCCGCCATGGCGAGCACGTCGCGGCCCGCGGCCACCTTTCTTTCTCGCCCGATCACGACCACATCGGCCACCGATATCGTCTTGACTCTGCTCCTCAAGACGGCGTCGACTCAGCGGGAGAATCCCGGTTTGATCCAGCAGGGTTCCGCCGCAGGCGATGCCACCTTCTTGCGTACCGACACGCTGCGTTCGGTGCCCATCGACGTCTATCACTTCGGGAAAAAGACCACCTACTGGGTCGGCCGCGACGATGGTGTGCTGCACCGACTTGAGGCGAATCTGGCGTCGGCACCCGGCCCCACGGTTATCGACTTTCTGGAACAGAAATCGGTGACGATCGGGGGCCCCATGGTGAACGAGGTGGCCCTCGCCGCCGAGTTCCCCGCCGTGGTCAAGGCGCTGACCGGCCAGGCCCCGACCGCCGACCCGCGTAAGGACGCAGCGGCCAATTCCAGTGCGACCGCGAAGAGTGATTTGAACACCACATCTACCTCGGTGAAGTGACCCGACTAGGGCGAACGCCTCACGGCGGTTGTCATGTTCGTATGAGGTTTGCGTAGAGACGGTCAAGATCGCGCCGCAGCCGTTGCCACTCACCGCGGCGGCGAGCCATAACAGAAGCACTTCAAACTGAAGCGGAGCTTTTATGGCCTTGTATTCTTATATTCCCCGGCGCCGGGCGGTGGGTGCCAGCGTTTTGTGCACCGTGGCGCTCGGCCTCACCGGCATCAATCTGGCCGGTGGATCCCAGACCAGTAGGGCATCGGCCGTCTCGGTGGTCGAGGCCGGCTCGGTGGCCTCACTCGTGGCGGGAATGAACAAGGCACCCGGCTCAGCCACCCCGCCTCGGTTCGAAACGACGGCCTTTGCCCTGCAGGAGGACGACCTGCCCCTCCCGGCGCTTGACGCGGTGGTGAGCCTGGTCGACTCCGGACCTGACCCGGTTGTGACCGGACCGACCCCCATGACGGTGCCCTGGACCGGCCACGCCACCAGCGCCACCGTGGCTCAAGTCGGTGCGGTCTATGGCTTGGCGCATGGCGAAGGTAACCCTGATGCTACGCTGCCCGCCGCTCGGGAACCCCGGTCGTTTTACGGCGCGTATCTCAAGTCGCAAACCCGATTCGGCCCGCTCGGCCCCGGTGGCATCTATCTCCGCAGTGGGGACACGGTGACCCCCTATGTCACCATCCCCAACGTCGGAGGCGATGCGTCTGCGCTCGGCGGACTACACGCCGCCCACGGCACCGATGCCGTCACCGCGGTCGGCAAGGCCAGCCTTGGCGACCTCGAACTCGACCCCGACGAGCATTTCCTCTATGTCACCAATCTCTTCGACCGCAAGGTGTACCAGGTCGACACCTGGACGAACACCGTGGTCGGTGCCCTGCCGGTCGCACCCACCGCGTGTCGTGATGCCGCCGACAGTCGACCGTTCGGGCTGCTGGCCAAGGGTGACACGCTGTACCTTGGCACCGTCTGCTCGGCTGAGGTCAGCCAAGATCCGGCTCTATTGGGTGCCGATGTCTGGGCATTCAACACCATCACCAAGACCTGGGCGTCGTCGCCCGTCATGCATGCAGTGCCGGTGGCGGGTGCGTCGGGCACGGCGAATGGGCTGGCGACCAACTTCGGCGGGTTCACGCCGTGGAGCGACGACATATCGGGCGCGGTGGCGCTGAATCGGGCCCCGATGCTGTCGAGCATCGATATTGCCGAGGACGGTTCCATGGTGCTCGGTATCCGCAGCCGCGTCGGTGACATGGCTCTGGCCGGCGCCACGGGCAAGCAGGTCAACGGCAGCGGTGCGGTCACTCGCGTGCCCTCCAATGGGGACGGCAGATGGATGAGCTTCATGACCACGGACCCGTCATTGGCCAATATCGGCGCCAATCCACTGCCGGCCGCGCAGTACGCCAGCCGCAATTTCGACGGCTCGTCCGGCGCGCAGGGTGCGGTGGTCAGCGTGCCCATGACTCACGACGGCAAGCCCGGATCCGAGGTCGTCACCACCCATCGAGACCTGTTCTCGTGGAACGCCCAAGGTGTGCTGTGGTTCCAGCAGAATGCCGACCAGCCGGCTTCGGTGGTGGCACGTGAGGAAGCAAACCGTCATGGCGGGTTTGCGAAGGCCTCGGCGTTGGGCGACCTCGAAATCATGGCCGCCTGGCGTTCATTCGGGGATCGGGTGTGGCTCGATGCCAACGGTGACGGTGTGCAGGACGAGGGCGAAGGTGGTCTCGCCGGCGTCACCCTGCACCTGAAATCCACCTGTAGCGGCGACACCCTGGCATCGGTCGTCACCGACGCCGACGGCCACTTCACCTTCTTCACGCCGCCCTTTGTCGCCTATGCCATCACTGTGGATCAGGCCGACTACCACGAGGGCGGCCCGCTGCACGGTCGTACGGTCGTGTCGGCCGCGGGTGGTTCTCGGGCCGACGCGCGCGGCTGTATGGCCGTGGCCAAGGCCGGTCGCGGTGATACCGACCATAGCTATGACATGGGTTTTCGCCCGGCACCGAAATCGACGTTCGCGGTCGGGGATCGGGTGTGGCTCGATGCCAACGGCAATGGTCGCGCCGATGACGGCGAGGTCGGCCTCAAAGACATCACGGTGCAGGCGTTCAATGGCGATGGCCCCGTTGGCCCGGCAGTGCAGACCAATGGCCAGGGTAACTATGTCATCGGCAGCCTGCCCGCCGGCGACTATCACCTGAAGTTCTCCGGTCTTGCCGAGGGCTACACCTTCACCACAGCGCGTGCCGACGGTGTTCCTGCCGACGTCAACTCCGACGCCGGCACCGATGGGGTGACGGCCACCTTTACGTTGAAGACCGGGTTGCCTCCACTCACCGACGTGCATCATGCCCGGCTTGGCGCCTGTACCGGCGACATGATCGACGACACCATCGACGCCGGCATCAAGGCACCGGCGGAGTTCCTGCATCGGTACGCCATCGGCGATCGGGTGTGGCTGGATGCCAACCACAACGGTCGCCAGGATGATGGCGAGACCTCCGTCGCCGACGTCGGCGTTGCCCTGTTCGTCGAGGGCGGTTCGGCGCCGTTGGCCACGACCGCCACCAACGTCGATGGTTTCTACATCTTCGACAACCTGCCCAAGGCCACATACTTCGTGAAGTTCACCGCCCCGGCCGGGTACCGATTCACCACCCAGACCGCTGTCGGCCTAGCCAACACCGTCGATTCGAATACCAACGTCGACGGTGTCACTGCCTCGTTCCTGCTCGACGAGGATGAGGATGCCCCGAATATGACCAAGGGTGTTCCGGCCGGTTTCATCGGCAGCTACATCAACAACACGGTGGATGCCGGGCTGTATGTACCGTTGGCCATTGGTGATTTCGTGTGGTCCGATACCAATGGCAACGGTATACAAGACGCCGGGGAACCAGGTGCGCCCGACGTGCGCGTGGCCCTCACCACCAGCGCCGGAGCCCCGGCGACCGACGCCACGGGCACCGCGGTCGCCGGCGTGGTGACCGCAACCGATGGTCGCTACCATTTCGACAACCTGCTGCCGGGTAGCTACATCGTCACCTTCGCCAACCTTGCCGCCGGCGCCATCTTTAGTCCGGCCCACGCCGGTGCCACCTCGCCGAAGGCGGATCACAAAGCCGACGGCGTCTCGACGGCCACCGACTCCGACCCCGATCCGGCCACCGGCGCGGCGACAGTGGTGCTGCCAGCCCTGGGTGGCTCCCTGGAACCGGTCACGGCGGCCGACGGAGCTCTGGTGGCCACCTTCATCGACCGCAGCATCGACGCCGGTCTCACCAGCGGGGCCTACAGCGTTGGCAACCGGGTGTGGTTCGACGAGAACGACAACGGCACCTTCCAAGCCGGTGAACCGGGCCTGGCCAATATCACCGTCGGCCTGTATCCCGTCGCAGTCGACGGGTCGACGACGGCCACGGCCTCGGCCATCCAGGCGACCACCGTCGATGGCTACTACCGTTTTGACGGGCTGGCCGCGGGTCGCTTCGTGGTGAAGGTCGAGGCGTCCAACTTCGCCGTCGGAGGTCATCTGGTGGGCTTCATGAGCTCCAAGGTCGACGAAATAAACGCCGACGCCGACGTCGACCAGAACGACAACGGCCTGGGGGTTGGCGTCGGTCCGTCCGCAGTCGCCTCTGGCGTGATCACCCTTGGACCGGGAGACTCCGAGCCGCTGAACGAGAACACCACCGACCTCTCCGCCACCGGTCAAGGCGCCCGCGACGCTCGAGCCAATATGACGGTCGACTTCGGCTTCAGTGCCACCATCGACCTCGGTGTCGAAAAGACCGTGCTGACCCCCGAGTTGG
>JAYTVF010000516.1:0-9447 GCA_043744155.1 Acidimicrobiia bacterium
GATGCCATGCTCACGGCGTTCCAAGACGGGTTTCGGCGCCTGGCCAGCACCGCTGCTCCGCCCAAGGCCGGCGGGAGTCGAGCGTCCGTGGGCAATGGCATGCTGCAAGCGCTACGGACGGCCGGGTTGGTCACGGCCAATCAGGAGTCCGGCGACGAGGGAATTCCCCAGTCCGACCTAGGTCGAAGTCTGGCGTCGGCCTTTCGGCTCATCGGCCAACCTTCGCTCGGCTTGCGTATCATCCACGTGACCCACGATGGATTCGATACCCACTCGGGAATGCTCGATCAACACGCCCAGCGGCTCAACGAATTCGACGAGGCCGTCGACGGCTTCCTCGCAGCCGTTGATCGTGCCGGAATGGCTGACCGGGTGCTCGTGGCGACGACGTCGGAGTTTGGGCGCCGGGCTAAGGACAACGGATCGAACGGGCTTGACCATGGTGCAGCGTCGGTGGCTCTACTTGCCGGTGCCGTGCAGAAAGGTATGCATGGTGAGTATTCATCGTTGAGCTCGCTCGACGATGGTGACAACCTCACGGCCAAGGTGCCGCTCGGCGACTATCTCGCCACGCTGGGATCCTGGCTCAAGGTCGATCCAGGCGAGATCGTGAGCGCACATAGCAAAGCAATCCCCGGCGTGCACAGCTGAGGATCCGCCCCAAAATAATTGACGCAGTTACGCCCACAGCGACGCTATCGGTGTGGCGACGAGGCGATCACCAAGCGAGCGCGTGGCGTCACCGGTATGGAGCAGGATGCCACGATGGAAGCGGTCTCCGAGAGCGTCCCGCAGATGGGCGAGGTGGCGGATATCTTCGGTCCGCACGGTGGCGCCCGCTTTCACCTCAATCGCCACGATCGGCGATGGGCCGAGCCCCTCTGCTCCGTCTGCCGTGGTTCGTCTGCCAATGTCACCGGCCAACAACCTTCGGCTGGCCGGATCGGCCTCGGTAACATTTCGGTGGGGCATCAGCCTGACGCTTCGGCGAGGACTCCACTCGCCATGAACTCGGCGTACCGGAGCGCCGCGACCGCGCCAATAACGATGGTGGCCGGGGCCGCTCCGGCCATCTCCGGCAGTTCATTCAGCGTGGCCCGCACCACTCGCTGACCGCGGCGGGTGGCGTGCTCCACGATCGCCACAGGTGTATCGCCAGCAAGCCCTGAGCAGAGCAGGCCAGCGGTGATCACTCGTCGTTCCGCCATGCCCATGAGGACGACGAGGGTTGATCCGGCACGGCTGAGCGCTCCCCAATTCACCACCGTCTGCCCGTTCATGCGGTGACCGGTGACGACCGTGACCGCCGGAGCGACACCCCGGTGCGTCACGGGGATCCCTGCGGCGGCAGGAGCGGCGAAGGCCGAACTGATGCCGGGGACGACCTCACAGCGAATGCCCGCTTGCGCTAGCGCTTCGGCCTCCTCGCCACCACGACCAAATACGTAAGGGTCGCCGCCCTTCAGCCGCACAACACAGTCGTGCTGGCGTCCGAGCGCCACCAACAGCGCGCTTATTGATTCCTGAGCAGCGGACTGTCCCGGTCGTTTCCCGACATTGATCCGCTCCACACCATCAAGGATCAACTCAAGGACGGCATCATCGACGAGCGCGTCGTGCACGACAACGTCGGCCAGTCCGAGCAGCCGGGCGGCACGAACGGTGAGTAGATCAGGGTCGCCTGGCCCTGCACCAACCAGATAGACCGTCATGGGCGCACCGCGTAGCCACGGCGAGGCACGGCAACGATCCCGCTCGACACGGAAGGGAGTCGACGCCTTAGGCGACCGATGGTCACCTCCAACACGTGGGGGTCGAAATCGGCACCCCAGAGTGCGGTCATCAGCTCAGTCCGAGACACCACTTTGGGGGCGGCGTCGAGAAGCATGGCGAGCAGACCGGACTCGCGTTCGGAAAGGAAAATTTCGTTCGAGTCAAGGTAAACGATGCGACCTTGCAGCGACACGGGGACGCCCGAGATCGTCGAGCGTCGGCCTCGGTCAAGCAGCGCATCGGTAAGTGAACGTACCATCGGGCCGATACGGAATCGATCCGGCATCACCGAATTGACAACGCCTAACTCCACCGCAGCAGCGCCACACACCGGACCGACAACCACGGGAATGACTTCAGTGCGGAAGGCGTCGCAAAGATCAGCGGCGAGCCCGCCGTCTTCGGCGATCAAAAACATGTTTCGGGCGGCGGGCGTGCTGGTGAATGTCACAGCGTTGACTCGCCGGCTCACCACGGCGTCGATGAGCCGACGCGCCGGTTCGGTGTCCAGGGGAAGAATCCACCGGTAGACCGGCACCTCGATCACTTCTGCCCCGGCCGCCAGCAACCGGGCAATGGCTTCGGGACTGTCATCGCCATGACGCTGGAAAGCCACGGTCCGACCGACCACGCCAGCTTCGATCACCATGTCGATAACCTCGTCCATACGCTCCGAAGATGCTCGGGCGGTCACGTCGAGCCCAGATTGATGGACTGCCGCCGACGCCTTCGGGCCACGGGCATAAACCAAGGCGGTGGACAGCGAACTCATCAACGCCTCACCGATCCCCCAAGCATCGGCCGCCGCCAACCATGCGCGCATACCAATCCCCGTATTGGCGATGACTACGCTCGGTGGATCAAGAATTAATTGCTCGGTAACGGCGTGCAGATCGTCTTCGGGACCAATTGGCAACGTCCGAATCGTTGGCCCGTGGATGACCGCCGCGCCACGGCGTCGTAACAGCTCAGCCTGCTCTTCCCAGCGACGATCGGCGGTCACGCCGACGGTAAAGCCGGAAAGATTTACTTCTCCCATTGCTGGCCATCTTGCTTGAAGAGTATTTCCCACGCGTTTCGCCCGAGTGACAGCCCGACCGCACCTTCATCGCACAAGCGCGATTGTGAATGGTTATCCAACTGATCGTCGCACAATTGACCCGTGCGAAGGCAAGCTGGCAATCAAAGCGCCTGTATGGAGACCTCGACGCAGGACTGCTTATACGCCGGTTGGCGCGAATGGGGATCGATGGTCCATCTCGTCAACTCGTTGATCGCCGGATCGTGCATAGCGACGAAGACCGACCCGGGTCGAACGGTTGGCGTGACCACGGCCGAAGCAGTCATCGATCCGCGAGCGGACCGGAGTGTGACCGTCGTGTGCGACGTGATCGAGCGGGAATTGGCGTCATCAGGATGTAGCTGAACCAAGGTCGGACCAGCACTAAGTGCACATAGCACCTTCGACCTACCGGTTCGCGTCCCGGTGTGCCACTGGGCGGTGCTCTGGCGACCAGTAAGTAACACGAGGGGAAATGCATCAGTTGGTTCTTCCGGCGGCGGGGTTGGTGCTTCGCAGATAAAACGAGCGCGCCCATCCGGGTGAAAGAACCGACCATCGCCGAACAACCGACGCTCGGTGTCCGCGTCGTCGGTCCACCCTCCGGCGAAAACACCGCCGACCTCGGGGCTGGGGAATGGCCATTGGATACCCCCCGCCGTCTCGATGTGGTCGAAACCGGCAATCCCGCTGATGTCACAGGGCTGGCCCGCGCTCATGCGCTGGATCATCACAAACGCGTCTTCCGGCGTGCGCCATCGCTCCAACCACGAGCCCGAACCCCAGGCGTCGGCCAGCGTAAGAAAAATATCGAAGTCGGTACGAGCCTCTCCGGGTGGAATGGCGACGCGACGAATCCGCCCATATCGCCGTTCGGCGTTGATGAATGTTCCGTCCTTCTCGCCCCAACCGGCCGCCGGAAGAAGCAGGTCGGCATGGGTGGACGTCAACGTATCGGCGAAGAGATCCTGGACCACAAGAAAGTCCAACTTTTCGAGCAGTTTCTCTGTGCGTAGACGATCGATCCACGAGTGCGCCGTGTTCGTCGCGATGATCCATAGCGCGCGTATCTCTCCAGTCTCGATGCCGTCGAGGATCTGGTCGTACGCCCAGCTCGACTCATCGGGAATGCGGTGCTCGTCCACGTGAAGGATCGATGCAATGTCGCAGCGATGCGCAGCATTGACGAAGTCGCGACCACCAAACAGGTTCGTGGTGTTGGCAAAAATGCGTGAACCCATTGCGTTGCACTGACCGGTGATGGAATTCGCGCCAGTGCCAGGCCGCCCGATATTGCCGGTCATCAGCGCAATATTGATGATGGCTTGGGCCGTGCGCACCGCCTGGTGTCCCTGGTTCACTCCCATCGTCCACCAGAAAGAGACACGGCGTCCGGCGGCGACCTTCTGTGCCAGGGACGCAAGCTGGTCTACCGATACACCGGTGGCCGAAGCCGTCAACGCCAGACTCCACGGTGAAACGACCGAGACCCAATCGTCGTAGCCATTCGTATGTCCACGAATAAACGCATCATCAACGGCGCCCAGGCGAATGACCTCGTTGGCCAACCCGCAGAGTAGAGCGAGGTCGCTCGTCGGGCGCAGCTGCACATGCTCCGATGCGGCCACCGCCGTTTCCGTCCGGCGCGGATCGATCACGATCACGTGCGGATCATGTCGATTCCGCAAAATGCGCTCCCACAGGATCGGATGGGCGATACAGAGATTTGAGCCGATGAGGACAATCACGTCGGACTCCTCGAAGTCCGCATAGGTGAACGGCGGCGCGTCAAAGCCGAATGCCTGCTTATGAGCGACGGCTGAGGTGGCCATGCACTGCCGGGTGTTTCCGTCGCCGTGGATGATCCCCATTTCAAACTTGGCAAAGGCCCCGAGCAGCGCCATTTCCTCCGTCGGGATCTGGCCGGTCGAAAGGAAGGCCACGGACCTCGCCCCATGGCGGGTCTGAACGTCTCGCATGCGGTCGACGAAGGTGGCCGACGCCTGCTCCCACGACAACGCTCTGAGCACCCCGTCGGCGCCTCGCAGCAGTGGCGTTTGCATTCGCTCCGCTGACTTCAACGGCGCGAGGACCTCCCATCCCTTCGGACAGGCCGAACCCAGGTTGACCGGATAGCGGGCGGTGGGAGTGACGTTCACCGGCTTGCCCTCTTGCAGATGAACCGTCAGCGAGCACCCGGTGGCGCAGAACCCGCACACGGACTGCACAGTTTCGGTGGGGAGCAGGGACGCAGGCAACTGGCCGAGTGGATCACCGACCGAAGACAGGCCAGCGTCAACACGCGCCAGGTCGTCGGTCCGCTCCCCTGTTCGCCGAACAAGGCGGTCACGCAGTCCACGCAACACTCCGAGCAGGGGCGAGGAGCTCACCAGCAACCAGGCATTCGGTGCGGCGATACCGCCCGGAAAAAGAGACTTCGTTCAATAAGCGCGCTGATAATAAGGGCAAGCACTCCGGCGCCAGCGGCGCCACGCGACCTAGCCGCCGCCGCAGTGAGCATCAACGCCGTGCCAACAAGGGCGAGAAAGATGCCGAGCCGACAGACGCGCCGCAACGGACCGGAAAGAAGCGCTGCCGTTCGGCGAACTGACACCTCGGGGTCACTGGTCGAGATCCGTCCAAAAAGGAGCCCGATAAGGACGGCCACTACGGCGCCGAGGGCGAGGGGGCGAAGGGACGCGGGCGAGCACGATGCGGCGATCGCCAAACCCAGCGCAGTTGCAGTGGTGGCGAACCGTTGCGTTGTGCGGCGAAGTGACCACCAAGCCCGCCCGGTCACGGCATAGACCTTGATCGAGGTGAAGACGCCCACCGCGCCGACCAGTGCGACGACCACCGCAGTGGACGAACGGGGAAACGCCCCGTGCAGACTGGCCAGACCGAGAAAGGCACCGAGGGCGACCGCCTCGCGCGAGAGCCAGGAGTGACCAAGACCGATCACTACACGCCAAGCCTTCCACGGCCGGCCGAGGTGAGTAAAACTTATGGCCATACCGAGTCCGGCGATCAAAGGCACCGCAGCGGCAAGCCAGCGTCCAGCATCGGCCCCCGCTACCCGAAGAGCGGCGTCCACCGTCGATGCACCGACTGCGGCCTGAGTGAGAACGAGCATGGCGGCCAAGGGATCATGACGCACGGACGGCTCGGGCCGAGAAGCGTCGTCGGCCCGTAACCCATCGAGTGTTGGCAATGCGGTGCGGTACACGGTGGACGGGACGGACAACGAGGACAGCGACGCACCGGGCACCAGCGACGTCGAGGTCGGTGCGTAGCGCGCTTGGGCAATCACCAGGTCTCGATCGATCGTGATGATGCGTATTGCCCCGTTGGGGCAGCCTTGCACACAGGCTGGCTCCGCCCCCGCGATCAATCGCCCGCGGCACATATCGCACTTGCGCACGATGCCCAGACGGTCATTGAATTTCGGAACCTCATACGGGCACGTCATGGTGCAGTAGCTGCACCCAATGCATTGATCATCGAGATGGACCACCGCGCCGGTAACCGGATCCTTCACATAAGCATCCACCGGACAACCGTTCAGACACGCCGGATCGACGCAGTGGTGACACGCAGTGGTGACCGTGCGTTGCTCGGCCACGCTGTGCCCCGACGGATTTCCATGGAGCACACCGACGGAGCGCCACAATTCGTCGTGGTCGAGGCCGTTTAACGAATGACAGGCCACCACGCACGCCTTGCACCCAGTGCATGCATCGAGCTCAACGGAGAAAGCGAACTGCTGACCCGAAGCGGGCAAGGACACCGGCATTCGGGCGCGATACCAGCCGGAGTCATGATCGATGACGCCGTGCTCATGAGCGTCGGCGAATGCGTCGGCGGCCGTGGGCAGGATGGCCGAACGGTTCCCGCCTCGCGCCGCTTCCGCCATGTCCACTAACGAGATCACGGGAGGCAAATCTCGATCACGCCGTTGACGCCGCGCACGGCGAAGGTCTCGAGTCGCATTTCAGCGTCGTCGAAACATTGACCCGTTTCTAGATCGAAACGTTCCTTGTACATCGGTGAAGTCACCGTTGGCCGCCCACCAAAAGAGCCCACGATTCCGCGTGACATCACTTCCGCGCCACTCAGGGGGTCGAGATTGGCAACCGCAAAGAGCTCCCCGTAGGACGTCCGGAACACCGCTATCTGGCGTCCGTCAACCAGCACACACACACCACGATCCGGATGCAGTCGGGCGAGCGGACACACCGGGTTCCATGCGTCCCGCCCCCTCACCGAAAGGTCAAGGTCGGCCGATTCGAGCAGCGTCATCGGCCGGCCCCAACGAGTGGACGTGGCCCGATCTCCACCAATGCGGTCGTGCCGTTTGCCTTCTCCTCAGCTGTCGCCGGTCGAATCTGCCCACGCTCCCGGACCATCACCACGCTGGGGTCGGCTTGGTCGGTGTTCACAAACGACACGAACCGTTCCATGCGCTCGGGGCTAGCCAGGGTTGCCGTCCACTCGCATTCATACGTCCGCACATGATGTTCAATCATTGCTTCGAGTTCGGCGCCGATTCCGAGCGTGTCGGCGCAAATTACCTTCCGCAGATCGTCCATTCCTCCAGGTCGCCGTTCCACCCAAGGAGCGGTGCGTTCGAGACGATCGGCGGTACGCGTGTACAGCGCCAGAAAGCGGTCTATGTAACGAATCAACGTTTCTGTATTGAGGTCTTCAGCGAGCAGCTCCGCATGACGGGACGCATGCCACCGTTGCCGCCGACCCAGAGATTCCATCCACGCTCGGTGGCAATCACGCCCACGTCTTTGCTTTGCGCTTCGGCACATTCGCGAGCGCATCCAGACACCGCCATCTTGATTTTGTGTGGCGCGCGCAGGCCGCGGTAGCGAAGTTCTAGAGCGATGGCCAGGCTGGTTGAATCCTGCACCCCGTACCGGCACCACGCCTCACCCACGCAACTCTTGACCGTGCGCAGGGCCTTGCCGTATGCATGGCCCGATTCCATTCCAGCGTCCACAAGTCGCCGCCAGATCAACGGAAGTTGCTCGACCCTGGCTCCCAACAAATCGATGCGCTGGCCGCCGGTGATCTTTGTGTAGAGCCCGAAGTCCTCGGCCACCTGCCCTATCGTGATCAGCTGCGCTGGCGTAATTTCTCCACCGGGCACGCGGGGCACCACGGAATACGTGCCATCTTTTTGGATGTTGGCGAGAAAGTGGTCGTTGGTGTCCTGGAGGGCCGCCTGCTCTCCAGCGAGGATGTAACCATGGCCGAGTGAGGCCAGCATCGACGCCACCGCTGGCTTACAAACGTCGCAGCCACGGCCCGATCCGGTGGAGTTGAGAAGTTCGGCAAAGGATGCAATGCCACGTACACGTACGATCTCAAAGATTTGGGCACGGGAGTATACGAAATGTTCGCACAGGCGATCCTGCACCTCCAGGCCCTGCTTTCGCAGTTCGTTCTCTAGCAATCGCTTCACCAGCGGAACGCATCCACCGCAACCAGTTCCGGCCGACGTCACTCGCTTCACAACGGGCAGCTCGGTCAGATGATTACTGATGATTGCGCGACAAATCGCTCCTGCGGTGACGTTGTTGCACGAACAGATCAACGCCGCCGGGTCGATGTGACTAGACACCGGCGCAACGTTCGCCGCGTCTAGCGGGAGCACAAGCAGACGAGCGTCGGTGGGTGGCGCCAAAATTCCGCGCGACATCGCGGTGAGCTCGGCCGCTCCTGATGCATCCCCGACCAGGACGCCGCCAAGCACGCATGAGCCGTCGGCACTCAGAACAACGCGTCGATACACGCCTGCCGCCGCGTCGCTCCACGTCACATGACGCACGTCCTGCGCGGCATGCTCGGTTCCGTGGGCATCACCAAAGCTCGCCACGTCGATACCGAGCAGCTTCAGTTTCGTTGAGAGGTCACCGCCCCCGAACCTCGCGTCGCTGTCTCCACCCAGTCGGTTGGCCACAGCGAGGGCCATGTCATATCCGGGGGCAACAAGGCCCCACACCCGTCCCCCGATGAGCGCACACTCGCCAATCGCTGAAATCGCCGGGTCGTTCGTAACGCAACACTCGTCCACGGACACTCCGCCCCGCTCCCCCACGTCCAATCCGGCTGCTCGCGCCAGCTCATCGCGAGGCCGTATGCCAGCCGAGAACACCACAAGATCAGCCGGGACTGTGGACCCGTCCGAGAGGGACAGCCCGCACACGCTCCCGGTCGCGGGGTCAGCAATTGCCGCGCTCACGCCCACCCCCGTATGAACACGGACATCGAGTTCTTCGATCCGGGCCCGAAGCGCGGCCCCGCCGCCCTCGCACACCTGCAGCGGCATGAGGCGTGGGGCGAACTCCACCACATGGGTTTCGAGGCCGAGCAGGCGAAGCGCATTCGCCGCTTCCAATCCGAGGAGACCGCCTCCAACGACCACACCCGTCCTCACTCCATCGACACTGGCGCGAGCGCGCATCCCTTCGAGGTCCTCGATCGTGCGATAGACGAAGCAACCGTCGAGATCCCTACCGGCGATCGGCGGCACGAACGGATACGAACCCGTGGCCAGCACAAGATGATCATAAGCATACCTATGACCTGCAACAGTCCATACG
>JAYTVF010000517.1:0-2812 GCA_043744155.1 Acidimicrobiia bacterium
GTGTGGCTTTTAGAGTCCGCCGCTGTTGGAAAAGGGCCAGACGATGACGAAGGCCCGGCCGACGATAAGCTTCTGATCGAAGGTACCGAAGCTTCGGCCGTCGAAGGAGTTGGTGCGGTTGTCGCCGAGCACCAGTACCTGGCCCGCGGGCACGGTGATCGAATCTGCACCCTTGGGCGTGGTGACCATGTTGGGCGCAAGGTACGGCTCGTCTAACAGCTCGCCATTGACCAAAACTCTGCCATCCTTGAACGACACGACGTCACCCGGTATGCCGATCACCCGCTTGATGAGGTCTTTGATGGTGAGGTCAGGTTCTCCGGGCGGGCGCTCGAAGACGATGACGTCTTGGCGGTGAACATCGTGGAGTCGGTACGAGAGTTTGTTCACCAGCACCCGGTCGCCGACCTTGAGGGTGGGCACCATCGAGACCGACGGAATAAAAAAGGAAGCAAGCAAAAACGCCCGGATCAACAGGGCGATCCCCAACGCTCCGACGATCACGTAGGTCCATTCGAGCAGATTGCGGATCTGGCTGTCGCGGGCCTTGACGTGGGCCACCGGTGCTGCTCCGGAGCTCGCCGAGCTATTTTCAAAGTGGTCGGACCACGACCAGTTGGCGGATCCGTCCGATGGCTCAGTCACGCCTGCAGGCTATCGGGTCTCACTACAAAGAGGCGATCAGCTTCTCCACGCGTTCGTCACGGCTTCGGAAAGGATCTTTACAAAGCACCGTACGTTGGGCTTGGTCGTTCAACTTCAGGTGCACCCAGTCGACGGTGTAGTCCCGCTTCTTGTCCTTCGCGGCCCGGATGAAATCCCCTCGCAGCTTGGCGCGAGTGGTCTGCGGCGGACTGTCGATAGCCAGGTCGATCTCTTCGTCAGTGACTACTCGCTCGATCAGCCCCTTGTTCTGCATGAGGTAGAATAAACTCCGCGACCGATTCACATCATGGTATTGCAGGTCCATTAGCGACACTTTGGCGTGGCCGAGCGTCAAATCATGCTTGGCTCGATAGGCCTCGATCAGCTTGTACTTGATAACCCAGTCAACCTCGCGGTCGAGCTCGAGCGGGTCGCGCTCGATGGTGGTGATGCAGTGCTCCCACATCTCGAGCGCCTGCAGCTCGTGGGGACGAAATCCCCGGGAGTCGCGATAGCGCAGAGCCCGATCGAGGTACTCCCGCTGGATGTCGAGCGCCGACAACTCTCGCCCGTTGGCCAGGCGAACCGTCTGACGGCAGGTGATGTCGTGGCTGATCTCTCGGATAGCGCGAATGGGGTTTTCAAGCGTCATGTCACGCAGCACACATCCCGGATCCTCGAGCATTCGCAAGAGGCATGCAGTTGCGCCGACCTTGAGGAAGTTGGTGTACTCGCTCATGTTCGAGTCGCCCACGATGACGTGGAGCCGACGGTATCGCTCCGCATCGGCGTGGGGCTCATCGCGAGTGTTGATGATCGGGCGGCTGCGGGTGGTCGCCGAACTGACCCCTTCCCAGATGTGTTCAGCTCGCTGGGCGATGCAATAGGTCGCCCCACGGGCGGTCTGCAAAACCTTGCCTGCTCCGGCGTAGATCTGCCGGGACACGAAGAAGGGGATGAGCACCTCGGCGTAGTGCCCGAGATCGTCGCTGCGACTGGTTAGGTAGTTCTCATGGCAGCCATAGCTGTTGCCGGCCGAGTCGGTGTTGTTCTTGAAGAGGTAGATAACACCACGGATGCCTTCTTCCTTCAGCCGCTCCTCGGCAGAGGCCAGCAGTTGCTCCAGTATTCGTTCGCCGGCCTTGTCATGGACCACGAGGTCGTGGATCGAATCACATTCTGGCGTGGCATATTCAGGGTGGGACCCGACATCGAGGTAGAGCCGGGCGCCGTTCACCAGGAACACGTTCGAGCTGCGACCCCATGACACCACCCTGCGAAAGAGGTAGCGGGCAACCTCGTCTGGGCTCAATCGTCGCTGGCCACGAAGGGTACAGGTGACGCCGTATTCGTTCTCGAGGCCGAAGATCCGCCGCTCCATCAGCGCACCCTATCGGGGGATTGCAGATGTGTCGCGGTAACGTGGCTGCGGTGACCGATGAGTTTGCGATGTCGAAGCTGACGACCACGAACCACTATGAGGCACGCGTGCTCGTTGCCCGCCTCGGCTCCGAAGGCGTGGTGGCCGAAACCCGTGAAGCGGGTATTGCTCAATACCCGGGTGGGCCGGTGCAGGTGTGGGTACTCACAGATCATCTCGCCGATGCGCAGGCCATGCTGCCGGTGGGCGACGATGAGAGTGGTGAAAGCGACTGGGCCCATCATCGAAAGGTCACCAAATGGTTCGCTGCCGCCTTGGCATTCGGATTGGCTTTGATGATCGCCTGGCCCGTCGCACGCATTGTGCTGAGTTTCTAGGCTGCGGGTAGGACCGCAGTAACCTCGTCGTCGGAAAGACGGCGGAAACATCGGCGTGCGGTGCCCCGTTCAAGCACGGCCACCTCAAGGTCTGATGGCCTAAGCGTACGCTCGGGTCCGGCCAACGCCTCGATAGCCTGCGCCAGAGCTTCACCAAAGCTGAGATCAGCCTTCCAGCTTCCCTCGAGTCGCTTGGCAATGGCGTCGGAATCTCCGCCCAGCACGCTGTAGTGCTGCTCATCCATGACCGTGCCGTCGTACAGGACATGGAACAGACGATTGTCCTCGTCCTGGTAGCTCACCTCGGCCACCAGAATCTCGACCTCCATCGGCTTCATCTCGTGGGTGAAGATCTGGCCCAGGATTTGGGCGTAATTGTTCGCCAGGCTGCGGGCGTCGACGTCATCGC
>JAYTVF010000518.1:0-9401 GCA_043744155.1 Acidimicrobiia bacterium
ATTGTGAATCAAGAAATGCCCCGGTCGTTCTATTGATTCCGTCGACTACCTCTTGTTACCGTCGGGTCGGTAACCTATGGGGGTGCGGGTATGGATCGACCAGGACCTCTGTACGGGCGATGGGCTGTGCGTCGACCACTGCCAAGAGGTCTTCCTTCAGCTCGAGGACGGCATCGCGTACGTGATGGAGGCAGGCATGCCGGGGAATGATCCGGGAGGCGCTGGCAGCATCGCTCGGGTGCCTGAGCGCTTCGAGGGTGATGTCGTGGCCGCGGCCGAGGACTGCCCCGGCGAGTGCATTTTCATCGAATCCGACTGAGGTTGGGCGGCGCGGCCTAGCGTGATGACATGTCGTCAGACTTGTCGCCCCTGGCCGTTACCTGGATCAATGACTTCGCCGAGGCCATTGGCCAGCCGCCGATCAGGCCCGATGAGATCGAGGCGTTACTGAACTTGGCCGGGGTCGCTGCCCACGCATCGCACCGCCAGGCGGCTCCAGTGGCCTGCTGGTTGGCGGCACGCGCCGGTCTGCCCCCCACCGAGGCGCTACGTATTGCGCAAGATTTACCCGGCCGAGCGCTCCCGAGGGTGTAGAACGCCGGGGGGATTGTTACTATGGCCGTAGTGCAAATACCCCAACGGATGCACGGGAGCTGACATGTCGGTTGCTGATCTCGATCTTTCCAAATACAGCCTCGGCTGGAGCGACGGTGACGAATTCGTCATGCGTCCGGAGAAGGGCATCAACACGGCGGTCGTTGAGAACATCAGCCGCATCAAGAACGAGCCGGACTGGATGCGACAGTTCCGCCTGAAGGCCCACCGCCAGTTCGAACGTAAGCCGATGGCCCCATGGTTCGCGCAAAACATGCCTGACCTCGACTTTCAGGACATCTACTACTACATCAAGCCGATGGCCGAAGGCGTCGTAGACGAGTGGGACAGCCTGCCTGATCGCATCAAGGCCACGTACGAAAAGCTCGGCATCCCTGAGGCTGAGCGTAAGTACCTGGCCGGCGTCACCAGCCAGTACGACAGTGAAGTCGTCTACCACAAGAACCGCGATGATCTGGCGACTCAGGGCATTCTGTTCTGTGACATGGATACAGCGCTGCGCGAGTATCCCGAGTTGGTACAGAAGTACTTCGGAACGGTCATTCCGCCCGGCGACAATAAGTTTGCTGCGCTGAACACCAGCGTGTGGTCGGGTGGCTCGTTCATCTATGTGCCGCCGGGCGTCGAGTGCGAGATGCCGCTGCAGGCCTACTTTCGCATCAACTCCGAGAACGCCGGCCAGTTCGAGCGCACGCTGATCATCGCCGATGAGGGCTCGAAGGTGCACTACATCGAAGGCTGCTCGGCCCCGGTGTACACCACCGATTCCCTGCACTCCGCCGTGGTCGAAATCATCGTGAAGCCCTCGGCTCATGTGACCTACACCACCATCCAGAATTGGTCGCCCAACGTCTACAACCTGGTCACCAAGCGGGCACGGGTCGAAGCGGAAGGTCATATGTCGTGGATCGATGGCAACATCGGTTCGCGCCTGACCATGAAGTACCCGGCTGTGTATCTCGTCGGGCCGAAGGCCTCTGGCGAAGTGCTTTCCGTTGCCTACGCCGGTGAAGGTCAGCACCAAGATGCTGGTGCCAAAATGGTGCATGCGGCGCCCGAGACAACCTCCAAGATCGTGTCGAAGTCGATCAGCAAAGACGGTGGCATCACCACTTATCGCGGGCTTGTGCGGGTAGAAGAAGGCGCGACCGGCTGCAAGAGCCATGTGCAGTGTGACGCGCTGATCCTCGACGATCAGTCGGTCTCCAAGACCCTTCCCTATATGGAGATCGGCGAGCAGGACGCCCAGATCGGCCATGAGGCGACCGTGTCACGTGTGGCCGACGAGCAGTTGTTCTACCTAATGAGTCGTGGCCTCACCCAGGAACAGGCCATGGGTCTGGTTGTGAACGGGTTCATCGAGCCGGTGACGCGCACACTGCCGATGGAGTACGCCGTCGAGTGGAGCCGGCTCATCGAGCTGCAGATGGAAGGCTCCGTCGGTTAGACCTGCTTGGCGGGCACCAGAATCCTTTCGGCGCCGAAGCGCCGCCAGTTCAGGCAGCACGGCTGCGTCAACGGACCTATGACGTTGGGTCGCAGGTTCATAGGTGATGCGACTGGCCCGAGGAAGCTGACCGGCACGCCACCGAAACAGGGTGGCGGTCGCCTAGCCTGCAGGTATGCCGATGCGAGAGGAATGCAAGCACTACGAGAGCCGCACTTACGGAAACGGTGAGACAGCGCGCCGCTGCAAACTTCTCCTCGCTCCTGATGCTCCGTGGCGCTGCCCCGATGAATGCCCGAAGTACGAGCGTCGCCTCGCCGATGCTGGCTGGATCCGCGGCACGCTGGTCTCACCGAAGACCCCGGACAATCCGCCGGGCCTCGACGATGGCTCGGCCTCGGCCATTCTCGATGAGGCCGCAGCTTTTTTGAACGAGATCGGCGCTGGTGTGGTCGCGGAAGTCAACGAGGAACAGCGACGCATCGCCAGCCGACCGAAGAACAAGAAGAAGCGCTTCAAGCGGTAAGCCGTCTGTCCGTGAGAGCGTGGCCTGGGCATTTCTCCTATCCGGATAGTAGAATCTAGCCGGTACTTATGACGCTCTCATCGGCTTTTTCCCCTGACGCCGCCCGTCTCCTGGCAGGCCCTGATTGGTTGCGTAGCCGTCGAGTCGAGTCGGCCGAACGCGCGCTGGCGACGGCTTGGCCGACTGCTGACGACGAGATCTGGCGGTATAGCCGCATCGGCCAGCTCAGTTTGGCCGACATGATGGTGGCGTGCGCCCACACCATCGTCGAGGGCGGCGATGCATATGTGGCTGAGGTCGACCCCGACTTGTGGGGCGCCATTATGAGCGTTCCCCTCGACCTTTTTGCCGATCTGAACAACGCGTTCTCGACGGCGCCGATCGTGCTTCGCATTCCGCGGGGCACCAGTGCCGCCGAGCCGATTCTGGTGAGTCATGTCCTGCCTGCAGGCATGGCGTCGTTCCCTCGACTCATCATCGACGCGGAAGAAAACAGCGAGGCGACGATCATCGAGAAGTTCACAGGCGGCTCGCGCGGGCTGGTGTCGCCGGTGGTCGAGCTTCGTGTCGCCCAGTCGGCTCGGGTGCGCTATCAGGCCGTCAATGAGATTGATCGAGACGGATGGTTCATTGGAAACCAGGTGGCCCGCAGCGAGCGTGATAGCACCACGATTTTGGCTACCGTGGCCCTGGGGGGCAGCTATGCACGCGTACGAACCGATGCCCGTTTGCTCGGGCAGGGGGCGCACGGTGAGCAGATCGGGGTCGGCTTCGGCGAGGGCGACCAAATGCTCGATATGCGTGTCACGCAAACCCACGCGGCGCCCCGGACCACCAGTGACCTGCTGTTCAAAGGGGCGGTGCAGGATCGTGCCCGAAGCGTGTACACCGGGCTCATCCATATCGAGAAGAATGCGCGTGGTTCCCGAGCGTTTCAGACGAACCGCAATCTCAAGCTCTCGCCCGAGGCGTGGGCAGACAGTGTGCCCAATCTCGATATCGAGAACAACGACGTGAAGTGCAGCCACGCCTCCACCGTTGGCCCCATCGACGCCGAGCAGCGGTTCTATCTCGAGAGCCGGGGCGTACCACCAGAAATCGCGGATCGTCTGATCGTGCTCGGATTCTTTGACGAGGTCATCGACAAGCTACCCGGCCAGTTGCTCTGCGACGAGTTGCGGGCCGAAGTGGCTGGCAAGCTCGACCGACGAGCGGTCGGGGTGCACGCATGAGTACTCACGCCATTTGCGCTCTCGACGACCTGGCCAATCCTGAGGCCCGCCGTTTCGACATCGGGGGTCACGCCGTTTGTGTCGTGCGCATTGACAATGCCGTCTATGCCATCGGTGACACGTGTTCTCATGCCGATGTCTCCCTCAGCGAGGGTGACGTCCTGCCTGAAACCTGTGAAATCGAGTGCTGGAAGCATGGCAGCGCCTTCAACTTGACCACTGGCGAACCGCAGACTCTGCCTGCGACGCAACCGGTGCCGACCTTCGACGCTGTCGTCGTCAACGGCATGGTTCAGATCACGATCACGACAGAGGTCCACCAATGAGCGCGCTCGTCATCTCTCGACTACAGGCGGGGATTCCCGGCAAGCAGATCCTGCACGGGATCGACCTCACGGTGCCCGCCGGCGAAGTTCACGCCATTATGGGTCCCAACGGAGCTGGCAAGTCGACCCTGTCGTCAGTGCTGATGGGCAAGCCTGGCTACGACGTGATCTCGGGGTCGGTGTCCCTTGACGGTGTCGATCTGCTGGCGATGCCGACCTGGAAGCGCGCGGCCGCCGGATTGTTCCTCGCTATGCAATACCCGACAGAAGTGCCCGGAGTCAGCACGGAGCGCATGCTGGCTGAGGCCTTGCGCGCCGTGGGACGAGATCTGAGCACGCTCTCCACCACCATGCGAGCCGAGGCGGCACGGATCGGCTTCGATGCCAAGTTCCTCGACCGCGCACTGAACGTCGATCTATCAGGCGGGGAGAAGAAGCGAAACGAAACGCTGCAACTGGCGGTTCTACAACCCCGATTTGCCGTGCTCGATGAGCTCGACTCTGGCCTTGACGTTGACGCTCTGCGCGCATGCGCTCGGCGGGTCGCCGACGAAAGCCGTGAGAACGGGCTTGGCGTACTGGCCATTACCCACTACAACCGATTGCTCGACGAGCTTCGCCCGGATGCGGTACACATTCTGGTCAAGGGTCGCATCGTTGCTTCCGGCGGGCCAGAGCTCGCGGCGCAGCTCGACACTGATGGCTACGCAGCATTCCAGACGCCAGAACCAGTCGTTGTGAAGCCAGCCCGCAGCGTCGACCCCTTCGCTGATCCGTTGGCGTAGCGGCGCTCATTCGGCGGTGGCTAGGCGGCGACGAGCTGACGGGCCAGGGCTAATTCCCGGACGCGGGCCTGCTGGCGCATTACCGGTAGAGCAACGGCGGCCAGAAGGCCGACGGCACCTATCGACTCGATCATCTCTATGTCGCGATTCCACATGATCGGTCCGGCGTACCTTTGCGATTGCGACATTGCTGAGCGGTACAGACGCTGTTGGCGCAGCGCTCGGCGGCGATTTTGCAGCAGGCGATTGGCGACCAAGGCAACCATGAGGGCGCCGGCCGTGAGGAAAAGGGCCTGGCGTTCCCCGCCGCGGGGCCCAGGGATGGACATCTTGGCGCTGATTGAGGGTGCCGAAGGCGTGATCTCGGTAGACGCATCGACAGAATCGATGGCAAGTTTGCGCTCGGCGGCCTGTGGGCCAAGCATGGAGGCCGCGGTCTGAGATTTCTGAAGGGCTGGCAACACAAAGACCACGACTGCCAACGCAGCTGCCGTCAACCAGAGCACCGTACGTAGTTTTTTCACGCAACCCTCCCGACTGGGTGATTTGACGATGTATCTATCGTCGGGATCGACGCAGAGCCTGAGCGTCTTGCCAGGATCAGGAGGGGCTCCTGACAGTTGGGAACTACGAGGCGTCGTCCATGGCTTGGGTCAGGGTGTTCCAGGCAAGGGTGGCGCACTTGATCCGAACCGGGAACTTCACCACTCCGCGCAGGGCTTCAAGGTCGCCCAGTTTGATCTCCGCCAACTCGGTGTCGCCCGAATCGGCGTCGCCTTCGAGTTCGTGACCGTGCGTGCTCATCATCGACTTGAAGGTTCGAACGATTGCTCGGGCCTGTTCGATCGGCTTGCCTTTCACGGCCTGCGACATCATCGACGCCGATGATTGGCTGATGGAGCATCCCTGTCCCGAGATGCGGATGTCCTCGACCTTGCCATCCTCAACGAGGAGGTACACCTTTATTTCGTCACCGCACAACGGGTTGAAGCCCTCGGCCATCAGCGCCGGGGGAGTAGGAAGCTCACCCCGGTTGCGCGGGGTGCGGTAGTGATCCAGGATGATTTCCCGGTAGAGATCTTCAAGCCCAGCCATGCATCCTCCTAGAACGCGAACAAGTCTCGGGCAGCGTGCAAGCCGGCAACGAGCGCATCGACATCGGACTCATCGTTGTAGACATACACGCTGGCACGCGCCGTGGCCCCAACACCCAACTGACGCATCAACGGTTTGGCGCAGTGGTGGCCGGCCCTGATGCACACGTTGGTCTCATCCAACACCTGGCTGACGTCGTGTGGGTGAACGTCTTTGAGCGCGAAGCTGACAACGCCACCGCGGATCTCGACGTTGGTCGGACCGTGCACCGTGATGTCGTCACCAAAGGATTGTTGCAACCGGTCGAGCATGGTCTGGGTGAGGGCCATCTCGTGGCGTCGGATCGCAGGCATTCCGAGATTGGAGAGAAAATCGATGGCCGCGCCCATGCCAATGGCCTCGATAATGGGTGGTGTTCCCGCTTCGAACTTGGCGGGCAACGGGGCCGTCGTGAAGCCGTCGAGACGCACGTCGGCGATCATGTTGCCACCGCCGAGAAATGGTGGCATGGCCTCGAGTAACGCTTCGCGGCCCCAAAGTACGCCAATGCCCGTCGGGCCGCAGAGCTTGTGGGAACTGAACGCGACGAAGTCGGCGCCCATGGCTTGTACGTCGGTGACATTGTGGGGGACGAACTGGCAGGCGTCCACGAAGGCCAGCGCGCCCGCAGCATGTGCAGCATCGGTGAGGCGGCGTACCGGTGAGAGCGTACCGAGCACGTTGGACATGGCCGTGAACGAGAACACCTTGGCGCCGTCGAGCAGGGTTGGCAAGGTGGCGAGATCGAGTTGGCCATCGTCGGTGAGCGGTACCCAGCGCAACTCGATGCCAAGGTCGGCGACGAGCATGTGCCAAGGCACGATGTTGGCGTGGTGCTCAAGATGTGTCAGAACGACCACGTCGCCACGTTTGAGGTTGGCGCGTCCCCACGAGCTGATTACCAGGTTGAGGGCCTCGGTGGCGTTCTTGGTGAAGATGATCTCGTGGTCATACGGGGCGTTGATGAAGGCGCGAACCTTGGCCCGAGCACCCTCGTAGGCGTCGGTCGCCTCGGCGGCCAGTACATAGGCGCTGCGATTGATCGGCGCGTACCCGGTCGCCATAAAATTCGACATGGCATCGATAACGCACTGAGGCTTCTGGGTCGAGTTGGCCGAGTCGAGATACACGATGGGCTTGCCGTGTATCTGACGGGAAAAGAGCGGGAACTGAGCCCGTACCGCAGCAGCGTCGAACATCAGGTCGTCACTCGGAAGCTGTCGTACCCACGATTTTCCACAATATCTACCAATTCCATACCACCAGTGGCCACGATCCGCCCGTCGAGGAGGATATGCACATGGTCGGGGTTCACCTCGTCGAGTAGGCGTTGGTAGTGGGTGATCAGAATGATGCCGAGGCCCGGACGGTCGTTCTTCACCTCGCGGATGCCACTCGCCACGGTGCGCAGGGCATCGATGTCGAGGCCAGAATCGGTCTCGTCCAAAATGGCGAGATCGGGCTGCAGAATGGCCATCTGCAGGATCTCGTTGCGCTTCTTCTCACCACCGCTGAAGCCCTCGTTCAAGTAGCGATCCGCGAATGACTTGTCCATGCCGAGACGGGCCATCCATTCCATGATGTCAAGCCTCAGTTCGAGTACCGACAGGTCGAGGCCCTTGCGAGCCGACAGAGCTTGGCGAAGGAACTGGATGACCGACACGCCAGCGATCTCTTGCGGATACTGAAAGGCCAGAAACATGCCCTGCTTGGCCCGAACGTCGGTGGGCCAGTCCGTGATGTCGTCGCCCTTGTAGAAGATCTGACCATCGGTGACGTCATACTCGGGGCTGGCCAAGAGCGCAGACGAGAGTGTCGACTTACCGGACCCGTTCGGGCCCATGACGGCGTGCACCTCGCCGGGAGCGACCTCAAAGGAGATACCGCGAAGGATTTCGGGGGGAACGGTGTCGTCATCAACGACTGGCCGAGCATGGAGATTGGACACCCGAAACAGTTCACTCACGTGGCAAAGTCTATTACCCCTATGGTGATAGTGGAAACCTGGGCGCACGTTACAGCGAGCGTTTCGTCGACGCCCAACTCGGCTCGCTCGGCAACCGTGGGGGTGACACGCACGCGCCGTGGGATCACGCTCCGGGACTACCAGCCGCGCTCGACCCAGGCCTGAAGGTGTGGGCGCTCGGTGCCGATGGTGGTGTCGATGCCGTGTCCGGGCATGACTACGGTGTCAGCGGGAAGGGTGAAAAGCCGGGTATCGAGCGACTGGATGATGGTGTCGAAGTCGCCGCCGGGAAACGTGGTACCGCCCGGGCCACCCGGGAAAAGAGTATCGCCGCTGAACAGAATCGGATGATCGGCGAGGCGAAACGACATCGAACCCTCGGTGTGGCCGGGGTTGTGGATGCCATGGAGCCTGAGTCGGCCCACCTCGATGACCTCGTCGTCGGACAGAAAGATGTCGTATCCCACATCCTTGAGTCTCGGGGCGTCGAGTTCGGTGACGGCCACCTTGTACCCGGCTTCTCGCATGGCGACCACTGCACCGATGTGATCGTGGTGACCGTGGGTCTCCAAGATACGTCGTACGCCGAGTCGCTGGGAGAGTTCGAGTAGCCGGTCGTGCTCGTTGGCCGCGTCGATGAGCACCGCGTCGCCGGTCTCGGTGCAGCGCACCACGAACACGTTGTTCTCGTACTTGCCCACCACGACTTTATGAATTTCCACTCCTGTTGCCGACCAGTGCAATGTCATGGCCTCAGTCTCGCGCCGGTCGGGTGTCCGTGCGCTCTGAAGGTGGCCGCCGACTCGGACGTGCCCTAGCGCCGGAGCTGTTGCACCCGGCGGGCCGTGGTCAGTGCTGCGGCGGCTTGGTTCCGTCAACCCTGAGGAATTGGGGCTGTGTCCCCATTCTCCGAAGGGGTGTGTGGACGACCCTACAACGAGATGGTCTCGAACCCGAGCAGCTCTGCGACGGGAACCTGATGATAGTCAAACGTGATGAATTGCACCGGCCTGGGTAGGCGATCAGCGGCGGCAAGGTGGATGGCATCGGCCAATCGAAGGGGGTGGAGTCGGCTGAGTTCGCTGGCTCGCTCCAAACACATCGTGTCGACGGGGACGATCACCATGCGCCCCGAGTCGTCGCGAAGTGCGCGGCGGAGCTCACCGACGGTAATCGGGTCGATGGCCAGACGATCGACGAGCGCCAGCGCCTCGGCGAGGGCTAGGGCACTTGCGCACCAGTCGGCGTCGGCTGCCAGCGCGGCGTCGACGGCCATTCTCGCCGGGTGATTCAGGTGTCGCATGAGGAGTGCAGTGGTGTCGAGGGCGATCGTCATCGACCCCGTACCTCGGCGATGAGGCGGTCGAGTC
>JAYTVF010000519.1:0-9382 GCA_043744155.1 Acidimicrobiia bacterium
TCGGGGTTGTCGGCCAGCTTGATGCCGCCCGCCTTGCCGCGTCCGCCGACCTGCACCTGGGCCTTGATCACCACCGGATAGCCAATCGCTTCGGCTACATCAACGGCGCCCTGCACCGTTTGCACCGCTGCGCCGGGAGAGACTGGGATGTCGTACTTCGCGAAGTACTGCTTCCCCTGGTATTCGAACAAATCCATCGCCTAAACCTCTCTCGTGTCGAGGGCATCTTCCAGCCATCGACAGATATCTTTCAACGAACTTCCTGGCGTAAAAACTTCGGCCACGCCCTGCGCCTTCAGGGTGGCCACATCCGCGTTGGGGATGACCCCGCCGCCGAATATCAGCACCTCAGCGAGATCTCGCTTGCGCAACTCTTCCATGACTCGGGGAAAGAGTGTGTTGTGCGCACCCGACAGCAACGACAACCCCACTGCGTCGACGTCTTCTTGCAGCGCGGTCTCTGCGATCTGTTCAGGCGTCTGGTGCAGCCCGGTATAGATCACCTCGAACCCGGAATCGCGCAAGGCTCTCGTGATGGTTTTTGCCCCGCGATCATGACCATCAAGACCCGGCTTGGCGACGACGACTCGGTAGACCCGCTTCACGAATTGGCAGCGTAAACCGATCGGGGTTGTCCTCCAAAAGGGCAACGGGATTCCGTTCGATGACAACCCGACACCGACGGGAGAACGCGACCGAACGAAGCTTCTCTTCGCGACAACCCACGTGCAACGGCGATACTGCTGCGGTGGCCCAATCACGGTTCAAATCCACGTTCGCCCAGACCGTGACTCCGGTGCTGGCCGGGGTCGCCTTCCTCGCCGTACTCGGGGGTGGGCTGTGGGGTGCGGCCTGGTGGCTCAATCGGGGCAAGACCGAGGTGCGGCTCGGTCGGGAGAACTTCGATGTCCTCTTCTACGAGCGAGAGGCGAAGCGGGTGGCCGAAAAGGGTCCCCAGCTGTATCCGGGGCTCATCGGCAAGGATCAGGGCTACGTCTTCGTCAACCATCTGGGCGATGACGCCACCAAGGGATGGTTTGCGTTCCGTGCCGTGGGAGATGGGCAGCCGGCTCGCTGCTCAGTGGTGTGGAAACCGGCCGAGATGGTGTTCGAGGATCCCTGCGATCACCACCAATATCCGCCCGACGGTCAGGGTCTGCGACAATTCGAGGCTATTGCCAACCTGCTCACGAAGCGGCTCGTGATCGACTTGACCCCGTGAGTACCTCAGGCCAGGCGAACCCAGGCTCCGAACGTCCCTCGGACTACATCGCGTCGAGCTATGGCGACGCGTTCGCCGAGGTGTACGACGAGTGGTACGGGCCCTCGACGTTGGTCGCTAGCTCCGATGTCACAACGACTGTCGCCACATTGGTAGCACTTGCGGGCCGCGGCCCGGCGCTCGAGTTGGGCGTCGGCACCGGCCGCCTTGCCATCCCGCTGGCCGCCACGGGCGTCGCCCTCCACGGTGTCGACGCGTCGCAAAAGATGCTCGACCGGTTGCGCCAGAAGCCCGGCCATGAGCGGGTAACCACCTCGTGCGGCGACATGGCTACTGACCTTCCGGCCGGCCCGTTCTCGCTCATTTTCGTCGCCATCAACACCTTCTTCAACCTCACGACGCTTGATGATCAGCTGCGGTGCTTGCGCGCCGTGGCCGCTCGATTAGGCCCGCAGGGGGTGTTCGTCATCGAGGCATTCGTGCCCGATAGTTCGTTCTCGGGCCACGACCTGACACTCCGATCGGTGGACAGCAGCGGGGTCACCCTGATGGCGTCGTACAACGATCCGGCCCAGCAAACCGTTGTGGGCCACATGATCGAGTTGCGTGACGGTATGCTGCCGCGCCTCAAGCCTTGGCGCGTGCGTTACGCCTCTCCCGATCAGCTCGATGCCCTCGCGGCCGATTGTGGCCTGTATCGGGTGGAAAGATGGGCCGATTGGTCTAGATGCGCGTTCTTGGAATCAAGCACCCACCACGTTTCGGTCTATATGGCCCACGCGTTCCGTGCTCTTTAAGCCTGCGGCGCGTAGGATATGAGGGCTATGAGTCAACTGCGCTTGAATCCCCTCAATGGTCGATGGGTCACCATCGTGGCCGAGCGGCGGGAACGGCCAACCGACTTTGCGCCCCGTATGTCTCAGATCGAGTCCGATCCCGACCGGGCCTGCCCCTTCTGCCCTGGCGGAGACACCGAAGTTCCCCTGCTCGAGACTCCGGGGCCCGATGGCAACTGGCAGGTGCAGGTCGTTCCGAATCGTTATCCAGCGTTCTTCGGTGACGACTCAATGTCCGTGCGCAATCTTGGTCCCGTGCACGTGCAAGCAGCGGCATCGGGCATCCACGAAGTACTCATCCTCTCGCCCGATCACAAGACCTCGTGGGGGGCCCTCGACGACGACGGGGCAGCCAAGGTCATGCAGGCCCTGGCATCCCGACTGGCCGAACACGCCCGCCTGCCCCACATCCGCTACACGCAGGCCATCGTCAATCATGGCCGAGAGGCTGGGGCATCGATTGCTCACCCGCACGGTCAACTGCTTGGCATGCCGTTCGTGCCTGGTGAAATTATCGAAGAGGAACGCGCCTTCGGTCGCTTCGACGGCGGCTGCATCCTATGTACGACCGTTGAGGCCGAACTCAACGACGGTTCTCGGGTCATTTATGAAGATGACAACGTTGTCATCGTCTGTCCGTTCTGGAGCGGCGGGCCATATGAAATGTTGGTGATGCCCCGAGCTCACGTCGGGCATCTCAACGAGTCAAACGCGCAAGAGCTGGCCTCTATCGGTATCGGCATCAAAGAATCGTTGGCCGACCTCGAGCAACTTCTCGGCGATGTTGCCTACAATCTGGTGTTTCATAGCGCACCGCATCAACACCACGACAGCCACTATCACTGGCACGCTCACATCTTTCCGAAACTCACCACCGTGGCTGGCTTCGAGCGTGGCACCGGCGTCATGATCAACATCACGCCACCCGAGGATGCCGCCGCCACATTGCGCGAGCTTCGCGTGGTGACGCCCGCGCTGTGAGCGGTCGAGCCATCACCGTCTCCACCGTTGTCGAGGTACTACCCGACGCGCTGTGGTCTATTCTGGAACCGGTCGAGCGGCATGTCGATTGGATGGCCGATGCCGAGTCCATCACGTTCACCTCTGACCAGACGCGGGGCGTCGGCACTCGATTCATCTGTGCAACCAAGGTCGGGCCCTTCCGGCTCAGCGACGACATGGAGATCACCGAGTGGACCCCTGGGCACGCCATGGGGGTTCGACACCAAGGCATCGTCACGGGCTCGGGCCGCTTCACGCTGTCGCAACGTGGCCCGCATTCCACTCACTTCGTTTGGCGCGAACAGCTTCAGTTCCCCTGGTGGCTTGGCGGCCCACTGGCCGGAATGTTCGGAGGCAAGCTGGTGCTACGAGCTATCTGGCGTCGCAACCTAAAAACCCTCAAGACACTCAGCGAGAGTCGGGAGTAAGTCTCAGGCTCTCGGCGCGGTCGAGCTGATCAGACGATCGAGGCCGAGTCGGCCAACAGCCAGGCCGAGGTCGAATCCGAGAGATTCGAGCCCCGTATTGTCCGTCTCTCGCAAGAGCACGTCGTAGACGAACTCTTGGGCGGGTTCGAGTACCGCACCGTGCCCGGCCATGCGCACGACATCTCGGGCGCGACCGATATCGTCGGGATGTCGGGTACGCACAGCTCGAGCCACCGCCTCGGCCGTCACGATGCCCATCGCCGCCGACGATGTCATGGGAATGGGCGAGGTGTCGGCCGGCAGATCTCGGTACGGCTCGACCCACCGATTCCAGATATCCACCCCGGTGCCTTCGGCCGGATCATTACTACGGGCAGACGCCAGGTGCTCGAACACCGGGTCAAGTGACAACGAGACGCCGGTGGCATGGCGCACGAGGTCTCGGCACCGGGCTGCGTGCCGCAAAGACAGCACGGTCTCGAGACCGGCGAGATCGTGGAAGAACCAGGCGCAGCTGGTGTACATCGCCAAGGCATGACGCTGACTCTCGAGCAGCTCGAACGCGACGATGGGATCGACACCCATTCGCAGATGCTTGGCACAGAATGCCTCGCAACTCGTGGCATCGGCTAGTACATCGCCATAGCCGTCACGGGCCGCCCACGGATCGGCGAATGCGGCGCCACCAGCTACCTCGAAGGCAGCTGCGGCCTGATCTCGTACCACATCGAGCGCGGCGCGCAACGGCGCTCGCCACTGCTGGGTGCTACCCGAGCGGCCGCCGGTATGGCAGCCGCAGTCGCGCTGCCAACGGCCGAGACCGTGCGCACAGCTCCACGCACTGTCGCGCACCTGCACAATGTCGCCCGGCTCCTGCTGCTGTAGCCACGAGATGACCGATCCGGTGGTGTGACCCTGCCGACGGGCCAAAACACCGAGGCCAAAGGCCACCGTCCGCTCGGAAAAGACATGGTGATGACCAAATGTCTCGCCATCGGTCGCAGCCAGGCCCACCCCGTCGCGTCCGACCGCCTGGGCCCGATCAACCAAGGCCTGCGCGTTACCACCCATGACACCAAAGGCCAGATCGTGACTAAAGGAGTGGTCGGCAAACACCAATCCGATCTCGCGACCCTCAGCCGAAACCCACCGGTAGGGTCGGCTTGGATCAACCGGTGATGCTGCCTGGTCCGCCATCAAAATGGTGGATGAAACGTTCATCTGGGCCAGGGTCTGCATGGTGGCCGAGTCGACGCCGGTCTCGGGCAGCCAGATTGCGTCGGCTTCTCGCCCGAAGCGAGCGCGAAAATCGGCGAGCCCCCACAGCACCTCGGTGCGACGGTCTCGCTCGTTGGCCAACGGCAGAATCGTGTGATGGAAGGGCTGCGCCACGGCAGTTTCAGCCCGACGGTCGGCGGCCACTATTTTGTCGTGGACGGCGGGTCGGGCCTTAGCCAGCCAGCGCGCCAAGGTTGGACCAAGGTCAAAGGAAAGCAATTCGAAGTTGTTCACAATGGCCAACACCAGGCCGCGATGATCGACAATGCGCGCCGCAGCATTGGGGCGGTAGCACTCGTCCGTGATGCGCTCGTTCCAGTCATGCGCAGGGGAAGCCGACGGTTCGATCGGTACGCAGCCGTTGGACGGCATTTCGCGCGGAGGCTGGTAAAAGTGCCCGTGGACCGCCACATGAACCATTCCGACGATCTTAATCGGCGCGCCGCCCCCCGTCATCTGGCCGCCACGCAAGAGGTTCAAATGATCCATAGCCCACGCGAAGGGTCGTCAACCGGCTCCCCTGGGCGCTATTCTCTTCCAGATGGCTGGCGAGGGCTTACCCATGCGGGTGGTGTTGGTGTCGTGGGAGTATCCCCCGCTCTTCATCGGCGGGCTCGCAACCCATGTCCACGGCATCGCCACCGCTATGGCCCGCTCTGGCCACGATGTCGTCGTCTTTACCTTCCATCACCCCGACGCGCCCGATGATGCGGTTGTCGACGGGGTGCGCGTCCTGCGGGCACCGATCGACTTACCGTGGTTTCCCGACGATCAGTTCGTCAGCAAGATGATCAGCGCCAACCATCAACTGGTACAGCTGATGGCCCGATTGCCACCCGGATGGGAACCCGATGTCGTGCACGCCCATGACTGGCTCAGCGGCTGGGCCGGGGACACGCTTGGCACCCTGTGGCAGGTGCCGCTGGTGGCCACGATCCACGCTACCGAACGCGGACGCCACGGCGGCATCGTCCCGACCCAGGGCCAGTCTGCCGCCATCGATGCCGCAGAGTGGTGGCTCACGTTTCAAGCCAGCGCCGTCATCTGCTGCAGCAAGTTCATGGCCAACCAGATCCATGACAGCTTCGAAGTGCCGCTCGACAAGCTCGTCACCATCCACAACGCCGTCGATGCCACGCTTTGGACCCGCGAGGAGGTATCGGCGATCCAGCCACGACCGGACGGATATCTGATCGTCTCGTGGGGCAGGGTGCAGTACGAGAAAGGCTTCCAGACACTGGTGGAAGCTCTCCCCTATCTGCGCGACCGGTTGCCCGGCCTTCATGTGATCATCGCAGGTACCGGGTCATATCGTGCCGAACTGGCCGAACGGGCCGAAGCATTCGGCGTCGCCGACCTCATCGACTTCGCCGGGTTCGTGCCAGCGGAGCAGCTGACGTCCCTCATCCAATCCGCGGATTGCGTGGTCATTCCCAGCTTTTATGAGCCCTTTGGTATCGTGGCTCTCGAAGCCTTGGCAGCGGCGGCCCCACTGGTGGCAGCCCGAACCGGTGGGATGGCCGAAGTCCTCAACGATGCGGACGCCGGACTTCTCTTCACCCCGGGGGACGCCCGCGAACTTGCCGAGGCCGTTGTGCAAACCCTGACGGACAAAGAACTGACGAAGCGACAGACCCGCAATGGCTTGTCCCTGGTCACAGGTCATTTCTGCTGGGACGCCGTTGCCGCTTCCACCATCGCCACGTATCAAAAGGTAGTCACGCTATGAAAGCAATCCGCCAGTTCGTTGTTCGTTCCCAGGTTCCGCCTGCCCTCGCCGGACTCGAGGAACTGGCACGTAACTGGCGATGGAGTTGGCACGCCACCACCGGTGATCTCCTGGCCCGTCTCGACCCAGCGGTGTGGGCCAAGACGGGCGGCGTACCCCTTGAAGCGCTGCGCCAGGCCAGCCAAGATCGGCTCGACTCTGCCGCAAACGACGAGCGGTTCGTGGCTGATCTAGCCGCAGCCGTCGCCGAACAACGTGATGCCCAAACCGGGGGGCGCTGGTTCCAGAGCGATCGCAGTCAGAGCCCGCTGCGGGTCGTCGCCTACTTTTCGCCCGAGTTCGGGGTGAGCGCGGCGATGCCGCAGTATTCGGGTGGTCTCGGCATCCTGGCTGGCGATCATTTGAAGGCGGCCGGCGATCTTGGCGTGCCCCTCGTGGCGATCGGGCTCTTTTATCGTTACGGCTACTTCCGCCAGCACTTACGCGCCGATGGCTGGCAACAGGAACGTTTCGTGGCCCAAGATCCCGACGAACTCGGCCTCACCGACACCGGTGTGCGAATTTCCGTCGACTTTCCAGGCGCGACCCTTTTCGCCAAGGTTTGGCGAGCTGACGTGGGTCGCACACCGCTCTATCTGCTCGACACCGACATTCCCGACAATCCCCCCGATCTGCGCAACGTCGCCGACCGACTCTACGGCGGAGATCAGGAGCATCGTCTGCGCCAGGAAATCTTGCTCGGCATCGGGGGGGTTCGCGCCCTCCAAGCCCTCGGCATCCACGCCCAGGTGTTCCACACCAACGAGGGCCACGCCGGATTCCTGGCGTTCGAACGCATCCGCCAGCTCACCGGCACCGGCCTGAGCTTCGACGAAGCACTCGAGGTTGGACGGGCCGGCAATCTTTTCACTACCCACACGCCAGTACCGGCGGGCATCGACCGGTTCGCCAAAGATCTAATCTACCGCTATTTCGACCCGTTCGCCGCACGATGCGGCACCACCTTTGACCGACTTTTCGCCCTCGGACAGCGCGAGGGCGAGGACATGGACCGCTTCAACATGGCGGCCATGGGCCTACGCGTCTCGGCGCGAGCGAACGGTGTGGCCGCCTTGCACGGCGGTGTCAGCCGCGACATGTTCGCCAGCCTCTGGACGGACATCGACGTGAACGAGGTGCCGATTACGTCGGTGACCAACGGTGTGCACGCCCATACCTGGGTCGGACCCCACTTCCAGCGTGTGCTTGCCGCCTGCGTTGGCCCGATCTGGGACGGTGCGTCTCCCGAGGAATGGAAGGGTGCCTACAGCATCCCGACCGCCGACATCGTGGCGGCCCGTGCCATCGGACGGCGCGAATTGGTCGCCGATTTGCGCTTACGTACCGGCCGCCAGCAACTGCTAGATGAAAACACCCTGACGATCGGGTTCGCTCGCCGCTTCGCAACTTACAAGCGCGCTGCGCTTCTCCTTACCCAGCCCGATCGCTTACTGAAGCTTCTCAACGACGCGGAACGCCCGGTGCAGTTCATCTTCGCTGGTAAGGCCCATCCGGCCGACGACGAGGGCAAACGAGTGATACAAGCCGTTGATCATTTTGCTCATCGCACCGAGACGCAGAACCGGTTCGTGTTCGTCGACGATTACGACATGGCGCTGGCCAAGACGATGTACCAGGGCTGCGACGTGTGGTTGAACAACCCTCGCCGACCCTTGGAAGCGTGCGGCACAAGCGGCATGAAGGCAGCGCTCAATGGTGCCCTCAACTGCTCGGTGCTCGACGGTTGGTGGGACGAAGGTTTCGACGGGAACAATGGCTGGGCCATTGCCTCCCATGAGGGCGAGCAGAATATCGATACCCGTGACCGGCTCGAGGCCGAATCCCTCTTCGCCGTGCTCGAGCAGCAGGTGATCCCCAGCTTCTACGACGGAACCGACGGCTGGTGGGACATGGTGCGCCACAATTGGGCGTCACTGGGACCGGAATTCACCGCGTCTCGCATGGTGCGCGAATACGTCACCGAACTGTATGAGCCCGCCGCCGCCCAAGCCGACGCCTTCACCGCCGACAGTTTTCAGGTCGGCCGCGACGTGGCGGCCTGGAAAGCTCGGATTCGCCAGCAGTGGTCCGCCGTAGTGCTCGGTGATATCTCCGTGTCGGCAGATACCGCCACCTGCGCGTCGGTCACGGTGACCGCTCGCGTCGAATACGGCCAATTGTCGGCCGCCGATATGTGCGTCGAAGCTATTCACGGACCGCTCTCCACCGAGAATGAGATCCTCGAAGCTCAAGCGACACCGCTTATCCAAATCTCGGACAACACATGGTCAGTCTCGGTAGCGCCAGTGTCGTCGGGTACCTACGGCCTGAACGTACGAGTTCGGCCCGCACACGCCCGCCTGGCCCATCCGTTGGAGATGGGCCTCGCGACCTTCACGTCGCCAGACTCATAAGGAAGTCGCGGATGGCGCGGTTCGACACGTCTGGGTGCGTCAAATTGGCGGCGTGCCCAGCACCGTCGATGATGGTCATCTGCTGGAAGCCAGGGAGGAGAACGCGAAGCTGCTGGGCGCGTTCAAGCGGGATTGCGGCGTCCTGTAGGCCGTGGATGATCATGGCCGGGCAGGTGATGTTCTTGACCTGATCCGTCAGGTCCTCTCGCGTCAACAAGCACCGACCCGGCTCGGTGATCAGACCTTTGGATCGGGCCTGCCACTTGGGAATCCAACGCAGCATTTCGACCGGATCACTGATGATGATCTGCGCTACTGCGTGTGCCAGGTCATCACTCGGGCCATCTTTCACCCACGCCGCCATCATCGTTTCGTAGAGCTCGATGTGCGCGGCATCCTCAGCGGCGGCCTGAGTGGACATCAGGATCAGCGCG